>JAAYVP010000172.1 GCA_012517115.1 Brooklawnia sp.
CACCACCCGAAAGACCCCAGGCCTGGACAGCCCGCCACCGCGTCGCCACGCGGCCCACTGTCACACCCACCCGCCACAATCAGGCCACAAGGCCGAGATCCCCGCCCCGACAACGATCCCCGCCCGCCCGGAGAAAGATCGAGGTTAGGGGATCAGATCAGAACGTGTGGCCTGATGGTGCTTGTGCTGAGGAACGTACGCCTGCCGTCGAGCTTGGCGGTCTTGCCCTCGAGCTGGATGTGAACAGGGGACGACAGCGCATCAGAGCTGCCTCCAGCGGTCAGTTCCAGAGGTCCCGGCTCGAGGACGAAGGCGCCGTCGACGTCGCTGTAGCCGAGTTGGGAGGTCTCCACCGCGAAGGACACGGTCGCCTGCGCGCCTGGTTCGAGCTCGACGCGCCGGAAGCCGACCAGTTGGAACGCGGGCCGGGTCACGGCGGACGCCTTCACCGAGGCGTACAGCTGGACGACCTCCGCGCCCGCGCGCCCGCCGGTGTTGGACACGTCGACGCTCGCCACGAATCGGCCACCATCCGCCGGGGTCCGTTCGACATCGACCGTGAGGTCGCCGTAGACGAACTGCGTGTAGCTCAGACCATGACCGAACGGATACAGCGGGGACAGCTCCAAGTCGATGACGTTGCGGAACATGTCCGCATCGCCGCGACGGTAGCCGCTGCCGTGGTGCTGGGCCGCGTAGAGCGGCACCTGCCCGGTCGCGCGGGGCATGCTGTGGGGCAGGTGACCGCTGGGGTTGACCTCCCCGAAGATCACGCTCGCGGCCGCCGCCGATCCATGGGGACCCGGGTACGGCGCGACGAGGATCGCGTGCAGATACGGCTCGACCTCGGTGATGGCCAGAGGCCTGCCCTGATGGAGCACGGCGATGAGCGGCTTGCCGGTTTCGGCCATCGCGCGGACCAGTTCGACCTGGCCTTCAGGCAGTTCGAGGTGTGCGATGTCGGTGCCCTCTCCTTCGGTGATGCGGGTTCCGAACCATCCGGCCCGTCCGCCGAGCGAGAGGACGACGGCATCGGCATCGCCAGCCGCGGCTACCGCAGCCCCGATGTCGCGCGGGTCATCGGGATGGATGCCCACTCCTGTCGCCGCGGTCACGTCCGCGAACTCGCCGATGGCGTCGGCCAGGCTTGTCGCCCCGTACTCGGTCCGGGCGATCTCCTCGCTGTCGAGGCTCGCGAGCCTGGCGATCTGGTCGGCCATCGCCCCCGTGGGCTCGGAGGCGCTGTCCATCATCGAGCTGAGCCCGGCCATGCGCGACTGGCCCGGTCGCCATGCCCTTCATCATGTCGACCTGCGCCGGCTGGGTGTATGCGGCGAAGTTCACGATCGCCACCTCTGCGTTGGGGCCGACGACAGCGACCCTGATGCCCGGTCGGAGCGGCAGCGTGCTGTCGTTCTTCAGCAATGTGATCGACTCCTGGGCGAGTCGCCTCGACAGCTCATTCCCTTCCCCGGCGACCGAATTGATGACGGCGCTGTCGCGCTCCGGATACGGGTTCTCGAACAGGCCAACGGCGAACTTGTCCGTCAGCACGCGCAGCACCGCCCGGTCGAGGACCTCCTCATCGAGCCGCCCTTCCTGAACGGCCTGCACGAGGTTGTGGCCGTAGCCCGAGATGGACGGCAACTCGACGTCCAGCCCGGCGCAGAGAGCGCGCACGCCGGCATCGGCGATCGATTCGCCGATCCGCTGACGCGTATGGAGCCACTCCACCGAGCTGTAGTCGGAGACGACCGTTCCCTCGAAGCCCATCCGCCCTCGCAGCAGGTCGGTCAGCAACGCGTGGTTCGCCGCGACCGGCACACCGTCCACCTCGGAGTAGGAGTTCATGACGCTGCGCATCCCCGCGACCCGGATGGCGGCCTCGAACGGAGTCGCGTGGACGTCGTAGAGCTCTCGCGGCCCGAAATGGGTGACCGCCATGTTCTGCCCGGCCTCAGTGACCCCGTGGCCGAGGAAGTGCTTGCCCGTCGCGATGACCCCCTCTCGAAGGTCGTCACCCTGCAGCCCCTTGACGAACGCCACGCCCATCGCACTGGCCAGATATACATCCTCGCCGTACGTCTCGTGGACACGCCCCCACCGGGCATCCCGGGCGATGTCGAACACCGGCGACAGCGCCTGATGGAGGCCCGTCGTCCGCATCTGCTTGCGGATGGTCGTCGCCATCTCCTGGACTCCGTCGGGATCCCAGGTCGCCGCGAGGCCGATGGCCGTCGGGAACGACGTGTACCCCGGTCCCATGAGACCGTTGAGCGCCTCGGCATGTGCCATCGCAGGAATCCCGAGCCTGGTCTTCTCGACCAGAAAGTGCTGGATGTCGTTGATCACCGATGCGATCTGTTCGGGAGACCCGGCTCCCATCGGCGGGTTCGAGATGTGCCCGATGCCCTCACCGAGCTGCTCCTGCAGCAACTTCGCCGAGAGCCCACCGCCTGCGACCAGCGCAGTCGGCATGATCGCCGAAACCTGCTGTGCCTTCTCGGCCAGCGTCATCCGAGCGAGCAACTCCCTCGCCCGCTGCTCCGGCGTACCAACCGACAACTGAGCGTTCACTGAGGTCCTCCTCGATCTCCTTACCCGCGTAAGTTGATGCCATCTTTAGCCTATCCGCGGTCGCAATGGAACTGTTTCGGCGGCGCCTCTTCGGAGTGGGGCAGACGGCGGGCAACGTAGGCGGGAATCGGGTTCACCGCGCTGGACAACGCGTTCACCCAGATCGACTTCGGGAGACGACTGACCAAATTTGTCCGCCTTGCGCGCGATCGGCTTGATCGCCGAACAGCGCCTGCTCGGCATCCGACAGCTCAGCCAAGACCCCGCCCGAGGCATGCCGGCATTCGCCGCCATCACGATCCAGTGACCACGGATGCCGGCGGCCGCGTCGCGGGACTTCTGTGGCGACCTCCGCGTGATGGTCTTCTGCGCGGTCCAGTTCTTCCGGCTGCTGTCGGACGGTTTCATCAGCCGCGACCTCCGTGACCGCTAGGACGCCTTCGCCCAGACCTTCTCGAGAATGGGGTCCACGGGGAGGCTGCGGCCGAGGTGCGACTCCAGCTGCGCGTAGGTGTCCAGAGCACCCTGAACCTGGTCGGCCCACAGTGCGCGGCGCGCAGAGGCGCTGAGGCGCTGAGGCCAACGTACGACGAGTGGAGGCTGTCGAGGTTCACGACGTTGTGGTTGTGGCCGATGCGACGGTCCGACTCGTCCGAGTGGAGACGGTCGACGTCGGCTCCACGGCAGATGACGCAGAAGCACTGGATCGGCGCAGCGCCCGCGAACCACTCACGCCGCATGTGAAGCGAGCGCACGATGCGGAGCATGTCCGTAAGCAGCATGTGCGGTGACATCTCTTCGATGTCGTTGACGGGCCGGGACTGTCAAGTTTTCGGTGTATCTCGGTTAGTCGCTGTGGGCGGACAGCCGGCCGTTGAAGGCGATGTCGAACGCGTTGAGTGCGCTCTTCCATCGTTGTGTCCACCGGGCTCTGCCGCGCCCTGTGGGGTCGAGGGCCATCACGGCGAGGTAGACGCATTTGAGTGCGGCCTGCTCGTTGGGGAAGTGGCCGCGGGCGCGCACGGCCTTGCGGATGCGCGCGTTCACCGACTCGATCGCGTTCGTGGTGCACACGATCCGACGGATCTCCCGGTCGAACTGTTGGAAGGGTACGAACTCGGCCCACGCGTTCTCCCAGAGCTTGACGACCGCGGGGTATTTCGTGCCCCATTCCTCGGCGAACTCGAGGAAGCGTTCCTCTGCCTCGGCGACGGTCGCGGCCTGGTAGACGGGTTTCAGCGCCCGGCTGATCGCGTCCCAGTCCTGCCGGGCGGAGTACTTGAAGCTATTGCGCATTAAGTGCACGCTATGCCGACGTCGGCATAACGTGCACTATGCCGACGTCCCGGTTATGCCGATGAGGCCGGTGGTTCCCTTGCGGGACGTGGGCCATGCGCTGGCGAGGTCGGCATAATCCGGTGATCTGACTGACGCTCTTCTCATCCGTTCTGGAGAGGAGAGGTGTCATGGTCAAGGTGTTGCGCTCGATCGTGCGCGGCCCGTTGGAGTCGTACGCGCCCGGGTTTGCGGTGGAGTTGCTTCGACAGGGTTACTCGCGGGGCGGTGCCGATCAACAGGTGGGTTTCATCGCTCATCTGGATCGCTGGATGCTCGGCGAGGGCATCGGCCTGAATGGGCTGAGCGATCCGATGCTGCAGCGGTACCTCGAACAGCGGCGAGCGGCGGGATATCGGGAGTATCTGTCGCTGAAGGCGCTCGCGCCGCTGCTGAACTATCTGGCACCGCTGGGTGTCTTGCCGGTCGCGGAGCCTGCCGCGTTCGGTCCGGTGGAGGAGTTGCTGGGCTGCTACCGCCGTTACTTGCTCGTCGAGCGCGGCTTGACGGCCGGGACCGCGCGCGGTTACGTGGACAGCGTTCGCCCGTTCGTGGCCACCCGGGTGCGTCGCGACGTGCTGGATCTTGCCGGGATCAAAGCGGCCGATGTCACCGGATTCGTGTCGTCTGCGTGCCCGGGCCGGGCGGTCGGTTCGGCGAAGCTGATCGTCTGCGCACTGCGCTCTTTGCTGCGCTGGCTGCACCTGACGGGGCTGCTGCCCGTGTCGCTGGCAGCAGCGGTGCCAGCGACAGCGGGCTGGCGATTGTCCACTCTCCCGAAGGGGCTGGAGCCGGCTCAGTTGCGTCGACTGCTGGCCAGTTGTGACCGGTGCACTCCGACGGGTAGGCGGGACTACGCGGTGTTACTGCTGCTGTCCCGACTGGGACTGCGCGCCGGGGAGGTCGCCCGGCTCGGGCTGGACGACATCGACTGGCGGCGTGGTGAGCTCACCATCACAGCGAAAGGCAACCGTAGCGAGAAGCTCCCGCTGCCCGCCGATGTCGGAGCCGCGATCGCGGAATATCTGCGTCACGGTCGCCCGGCGAACGCGGAAGTACGCA
>JAAYVP010000173.1 GCA_012517115.1 Brooklawnia sp.
ATGCGGCGGTCACCCAGGGTCTGCGCGACTACTTCGGTTCGCACACCTATGAGCGCGTCGACGCACCTGGCCACTACCACCTGGATTGGTCAGGCGACCGCTCGGAGTCCAAGACCTCGGACGACTGATCGCCTACCCGCGACACAACCGGCCGGCCCTTCGGGGGCTGGCCGGTTGTCTTCACATCAGCTCCAGCACCGTACGCGCTGTCAACTCGTCCACGACGAGATCGGTGGCGACCTTGGCTCGCAGCGCACCGAGCAGCGGCAGCGCCTTCGCCTGGCCAGAAGCCACGCAGATGCGCCGAGGGATCGTCCGCAGTTGGGTGGGCGTGATGCCGCTGGCGCGGGCGTTCAGCGGGATGTCCTCCCAGGAGCCGTCACGCCGCAGTAGCACCGTGCAGATGTCCCCGACGACATGCTCATCGATTACCTGCTGGGTATCCTCCTCATCGAGGTAGCCCGAGGCGTACACATGCGACTTCAGCGGCCCCTCAAGGGCGCCCACCCCGAAGATCACCAAGTCGAGACGGGACTGTAAACCCAACACCCGGGTTACCATGCGCTCACGCCACATGGCTTCCTTGGTGGATGCGAAGTCGAAGAATGCTGGCACCGGGAAGTGCACCACATCGCAGCCGAAGGCGTCCGCGACTCCGGAGATGATAGCCCCGACGTATGGGATGCCGGACGTCGAATGGTTGGCGCTGCCGTTGGTCTGGACAACGGTCGAGCCATATGTCTCATGCGGCACCAAGTGCTGCACCACCGCCGCCAGAGTGGTGCCCCACGCCACCCCAATCAACATGTTGTCTGAGATTGCCTCACTGAACAGGTGCGCGGCCGTCCGAGCGACCCGGTCGAGCCGCAGGATCTCCGACGACCCATCACGCACTGGCACCACATGTACGCGAATCCCGAACAGCTTCTCCAATGCCCGCCCAGCACTCGACTGAGAACGTCCCGGTTGGTTCAACGTGATCTGAACCATGCCTGATTCGCGCGCGCTTTTCAGCAGGCGTGAGACCGAGGAGCGTGACATGCCGAGTTGCCGAGCGATCGACTCCATGGTTTCGCCCTGCAGGTAGTACATGGACGCGGCACCATACTGCAATTGTTCGCCAGGATCAGCCACGGCTACGCCTTTCTCCGCTCGGCCTGGGCCGAACGAACAGATTCCCAAAGCGATCACGACCGAACTGCACGTTCGTCCATGACTCTAGTGCATTCGTTCAAGTCACAGTTCGCCAGCATAGATTCGGTTCCGGAGGACAGCACCTCCGCCAACTGGACACCAATCAAGGCTTCGCGAGATCAGTCACTTTCCGCAGGAAAACGCCTGACGGATCAGCGAAGCAACTGACCACGGCTCCCCGTCCAGCACCCGACCCAGCAGGGCCGGAACGAACCCTATCAAGTTGAGAGGTTTGGAACAGATGTCGGACAAGTACATCATCGCTATCGACCAAGGCACCACCAGCAGCCGGGCTATCATCTTCAGTCACGCTGGCCAAATTGTGTCCGTCGGGCAGATGGAGCACGAGCAGATCTTCCCGCGGGCCGGCTGGGTCGAGCACGATCCCATGGAGATCTGGACCAATGTGCGTGAGGTAGTCGCGGCAGCGCTGGCTAAGGCAGACCTGACCCCCGAAGCGATCCATGCGGTTGGTGTCACCAATCAGCGCGAAACCACCGTCGTGTGGGACAAGGCGACTGGCGAGCCCGTGTACAACGCGATCGTCTGGCAAGACACCCGCACTGCCAAGATCGTCGATGAGCTTGGCGCTGAACTTGGTCAGGATCGTTATAAGGCTCGTGTCGGCCTGCCGCTCGCGACCTACTTCTCTGGCCCCAAAGTCAAGTGGATCCTCGACAACGTCGAGGGCGCCAGGGCACGCGCCGAGGCCGGCGAACTGCTGATGGGCAATATGGACACCTGGGTCATTTGGAACATGACCGGGGGCCCGGACGGTGGCGTGCACGTCACCGACGTGACCAACGCGTCGCGCACCATGCTGATGGATCTGAAGTCGCTGGCTTGGGATCCCGAGATCTGCGCGGATATGACTGTTCCGATGTCGATGCTGCCCGAGATTCGCTCTTCGGCCGAGGTCTACGGACACGTCCGTGCCGAGGGCGTGCTGGCGGGTGTCCCGATCGCAGGTGACTTGGGCGATCAGCAGGCCGCTACCTTCGGTCAGGCCTGCTTCGAGGTCGGGATGGCGAAGAACACCTACGGCACCGGCAACTTCATGCTGATGAACACCGGTGAGAAGCTCGTCCCGAGCAAGAACGGCCTGCTCACTACCGTGTGCTACAAGATCGGTGATGCGGCGCCCGTCTATGCCCTTGAGGGCTCGATCGCGGTCACCGGTTCGCTGGTGCAGTGGCTGCGCGACAACCTCAAGATCGTTTCCTCGGCTCCTGAGATCGAGGCCCTGGCAAAGACTGTCGATGACAACGGCGGCGCCTACTTCGTGCCGGCCTTCTCGGGGCTGTTCGCGCCCTACTGGAAGTCGGACGCACGCGGTGCCATCGTCGGCCTCACCCGCTACGTCAACCGGGGCCACATCGCCCGCGCCGTCTTGGAGGCAACCGCCTACCAGACCCGCGAAGTCTTGGATGCCATGGAAGCCGACGCTGACGTCAAGCTGACCGAACTCAAGGTCGACGGCGGGATGACCGTCAACGAGTTGTTGATGCAGTTCCAAGCCGACGTGCTTGACGTCGACGTCGTCCGCCCAGTGGTGG
Organism: Brooklawnia sp.; assembly: GCA_012517115.1. Lineage (GTDB taxonomy): Bacteria > Actinomycetota > Actinomycetes > Propionibacteriales > Propionibacteriaceae > Brooklawnia. The sequence goes on from JAAYVP010000173.1 coordinate 2,751, forward strand.
CCGAGACCACCGCACTCGGTGCAGCCTACGCAGCCGGCATCGCAACCGGGTACTGGGAAGGTGAACAGGACGTCATCGACAACTGGGCAGAGGCCAAGCGCTGGACCCCGTCGATGGACAAGACCGAGGTCGAGCGGCTCTACCGCAACTGGAAGAAGGCCGTCACCCGAACCTTCGATTGGGTCGACGAGGACGTCATCGAGTGACCAGCTGACGCCCGATCCACCTCAACACAGCGGACGCCCGCGCAGCCACCCGGTTGCGCGGGCGCTCCGCGTCTGGGGCCGATCACGGCGGGGTCAACTGCAACAACCTGCCATCCCCCGCATCGGTCAGCAACCAGATCGAACCGTTGGGGCCTTGCTCGACCTCACGGATGCGCTGCCCCATCTGCCAAAGGTCGGCCTCGGTGGCGTCCGTGCCGGCCAGGTCGACCCGGATCAACGCCTCACCCGACAATGCGCCGATGAAGGCGTCACCCTGCCAGTGGGGGAACAACTCACCTGTGTAGATCATCAGGCTGCCTGGGGAGACACTCGGCGTCCACCAAATCTTCGGTGCCTCGAAGCCGTCGCCGGCTCGGTGGTCGGGTATCTCACGGCCGTCGTAGTGCGAACCGTTCGATGCCAGCGGCCAGCCGTAGTTGGCTCCCTCGACTATCAGGTTGAGTTCGTCTCCGCCCTGAGGTCCCATCTCGGACGACCACAGCCTGCCCTGGGCGTCGAAGGCCAACCCCAACGGGTTGCGGTGCCCAATCGTCCATCGCTCGGCGGCGCCGTCGGACAGTCGGATCCTGATGATCTTGCCGAGATCACTGTCGGGGTCCTGGGCGGGAGCCATCTTCTGCCGCTCCCCCGAACTCACGAACAGGTAGTCACCATCGGGGCTGAAGGCC
>JAAYVP010000174.1 GCA_012517115.1 Brooklawnia sp.
CGGTCGACTCAATCGAGTACAGCGCCCACCCGCAGGCGACCGAGATCATCGCCTCACTCGCTGCCGAAACGGCCACTCGGGACGGCGTGCATAGCGTCGCAGTGGCGCACCGTGTCGGCCACCTGCGCGTCGGTGACGTGGCGCTGGTCGCTGTGGTCGCCGCCGAGCACCGCAATCAGGGTTTCGATGCGGTCATCGACTTGGTCGAAGAAGTCAAGAAGCGACTGCCGGTCTGGAAGAAACAACACTTCACCGACGGCCACACCGAATGGACCGGCCTGTGAGGACGCTACGGCTGCCGCTCGGGCGTCCGGTTGGGCCGGTGACGCCGCAATGGTCGGCTCGCCATCGACGCAGCACGCTGGTCCAAGGTATCGGGGACGAGGGCCTGGCCCGGCTGCAGGCAGCCCGAGTGCTCATCGTCGGGGCGGGAGGGCTCGGCTCGCCGGTCTTGATGTACCTGGCCGCAACCGGGGTCGGCACGATCGGGATCAGCGACGCCGACGCGGTCGAGGAGACCAACCTGCAGCGTCAGATCATCCACGACGAGGCCAGCGTCGGGGTCGCGAAGACCGAGTCGGCGGCCCGTCGGCTGCGGGCACTCAACTCCGCGCTCGAGATCAGAACACACGGCTGGGCAACCGTCGACTTGCTTGATGCGGTTGCCGACGACTACGACCTGGTGATGGACTGCTGCGATTCCTTCGACGCCAAGTACTTGTTGGGCGACTGGTGCGCGGCGCGCAATATGGCGCTGGTCTGGGGGTCCGTTGTCGCGATGAGTTGGCAGGTTTCGGTCTTCTGGGCCAACCCACCCGACGGCGGGCCGGGCGTCCGGTTGCGTGATCTCTACCCCAACCAGCCGCTCCCAGGTACCACCCCGTCGTCGCTGGAGGTCGGCGTCCTGGGGCCGGTTGTCGGGCAAACAGCTAGCACCATGGCGACCGAGGCGGTGAAGCTGATCTGCGGGTTCGGCGCCCCGCTCTTCGGGCGTGTCGAGATCGCGGACGCGCGGGTGGCGCGCCACGACGTCGTGACCTTCGCCCCGCAAGCCGTAACCGGATCGTGAGCAGCAGCTAGGAGCACCCGATGAGCACCCCGATGAGTGTCGAGCAGTACCGCGATTCGATGCTGCGCGACGTCGTGGCGTTGCCGTTCGAGCAGCTGCCGTTGACCCAGTGTCTGGGCACCACCACGGCGGCCACCGTGACGGCGCATGTCGCGGTTCCGGTCTTCACCAACTCGGCTATGGACGGCTACGCGGTGCACTCGGAAGATGTGGCGCTGGCGAGCCCGGACAATCCGATCACGCTGCAGGTCAGCGGAGAGGTGCCGGCTGGCTCAGTCAGCGATGAGTGGGTCGGTAACGGCCATGCGGTGCGGGTGATGACCGGTGCGGCGGTGCCTGCGGGGGCGAATGCCGTGGTGCCGGTGGAATTGACCGACCAGCAGCTCGGTGCCGCGCCACTTCCCCGTGAGGTGCGGGTCCACGCCGCGGTCGGTGAGGGGGCGAACATTCGGCTGGCGGGCGAGGACCTTGCCGAGGGCGACCTGGTGCTGTCTGCCGGCGTTCTGCTCGACGCCACCGCGCTGGCGGCGGCCGCCGCCACTGGGCACGGCTCCTTATCGGTCATCCCCCCGCCTCGGGTGGCGATCATCGCCACCGGTGCCGAGTTGGTCGGCGCCGGACAACCCCTGGATCGCGGGCAGATTCACGATTCGAACTCGCTCATGCTCTTCGGCTTGGCTCGGGAAGCCGGCGCCAACCCAGTCAGCGTCGCCCGTTGCTCGGACGAACCCGCTGAACTCGACCGTGCTGTCGCCGAGGCGGTTCGCGTCGCCGACGTCGTGATCACAACCGGCGGGGTTTCGGTGGGCACCCACGATGTGGTCAAGAACTCGGTGCTGGCCGACACGCTGCGC
>JAAYVP010000175.1 GCA_012517115.1 Brooklawnia sp.
AGGATGATCAGATTCTTCTTGCGACCAGTAACAAAAAGCGCCCCACGGCGTCCGATATGACCGAGATCGCCGGTCTTGAACCAACCGTCGGGGGTGAAAGTCTGTTCGGTGGCGACCGGGTCGTTGTAGTAGCCGAGCATCACGTTGTCACCACGGACTTGGATTTCACCATTGCCCTCGGAATCTGGTTCGGCAATGCGAATCTCAACACCAGGAATGGGGATACCCACCGAACCGGGCACGTTGAACCTGGGGCAGTTGGCGGATATCAGCGGCGCACACTCGGTAATGCCGTAGCCGTTGTACACAGCGATTCCCAGATCGGACATTTCCTTGGCCACCACAGGATTGAGCGGGGCCGCGCCTGAGATGATCATCTTCAGGTTCCCGCCCAAGCTCCTGACGATAGGTTTGAAGAAGTAGTGTCGAGCATCAATCCCGATTTTGCGGATCAGGTTGGAGTACCAAAGGCCGTAGCGCAGGTGCTTGTCCAGGTGGTTTCGAGTGGCCTCTCGCCAAATGGTCTTCTGCAGCGACTCCACGATCATCGGCACCATCAGAGTCATATCGGGCCGAAACTCCAGCAGGTTCTTACCAACATGCATGAGGCTGTCGTTGAAACACAGCGTGAGTCCGCCATAGATGCATCCGAGCACGTGCAGGTTGAATTCGTACGAATGGTGGATCGGCAGCACCGACATCGAGACGGGCGGGAATCGGTACAGCGAGAATGCCCCGAACACGACGGTTGTCAGGTTGCGCTGGCTGAGCATTACGCCCTTGTTCGCCCCGGTGGTGCCGGAGGTGAACAAGATGGCACACATGGCGTCCGGATCGGTGGTCATGTTCGCGTAGCGACGATCGCCCTGCTCAAGCAGTGCACGGCCAGACTTCAGCAGGTCTGTGATGCTGAGGCCGCCGTCATGGTCGCGCTGGTACATAGTCATGTTCGCGACCATGCCGATGCGTGGGCAGCTTTCGAGCAGACCCGGCACCGTGGGGCTGAGCGAATCGCTGAAAAGCAACGCGTCCGCGTCGCTCTTGTTCAGCAGGACGACCATCTCGTCCTTGGTCAGTTCTCTGTCGATGGGTACGACTATCGCCCCGCTGGTGACCGCCGCCAGGTAGCACAACACGTAGCCGTAGCTGCTGTCGCCGATCAGCGCGACGTGCCGACCTGAAAGACCGCGGTCAAGCAGGGCAGTGCCGAGCGCCGCAACATCTTGGTGCAGTTCCCGGAAGGAGTGGTCATGGATCGTGCGTGAGCGGTCCAAGTCACGGAAGACCACCTGGTCGCCGAACTTGCGTTCGCCTCGCTCAAGCAATTCGCTGAGGTCGCGCAAACGCTCCGCCGCATAGTACTTGGGGCTCATGGGGGCGCCCCTCTCTGGTCGAATCTGGCCTCATTGCGCAGTGGAAGAACAGCGTAGTTAACCATAGACCTAACTGGCCAATCCGTGGCTGTCAGCACGAATCTCGTGGACGCCTAGCTGCGGGCTGGCAGAGTGGATGACTGCGGAGGTGAAGGCCTTCGGAGTCATTGCCGCCGTTGGTTGCGCGGTCCATCGATGGCGAGTCGGCGGTCCGTGAGCGGTGTGCAGTCCGATCCGATGATGGCGTTAATCTTGGCCTCATGCCGCTGACTTTCGATCCCCCCAACCAACCGAAGTACTCAGGCGATGACGTGATCACCAGTATCTGGCAGGATCCTGGCTTCGGTAGCTACTTCACCGACCACATGGCGGTGGCGGACTGGGACCGGCAGGTCGGCTGGCACAACGACCGGATCGTTGACTACGCACCGGTGGCGTTGGACCCGGCTGGCGCGGTCTACCACTATGCGCAGGAGGTCTTCGAGGGTCTGAAGGCCTACCGCCATGCCGACGGCTCAATCTGGCTGTTCAGGCCTGAAGCCAATGCCGCCCGCTTCGAACGCTCGGCACACCGTCTTGCCTTGCCCGAACTGCCCGCTGAAGACTTCGTCACCAGTGTGCATCGGTTGGTCGAGATCGAACGGCGCTGGGTGCCCGGCGGTGAGGAACAGAGCCTTTATTTGCGGCCGTTCATGATGGCCTCGGAGAACTTCTTGGGTGTGCGACCCGCTCAATCGGTGCTGTATGTGGTCATTGCCAGCCCTGTCGGGGCTTACTTCACCGGTGGGGTGGCTCCCGTCGACATCTGGGTCTCAACCGAATACAGCCGGGTCGCCAACGGCGGCACCGGCGCGGCCAAGTGCGGCGGCAACTATGCCGCGTCCTTGCTTCCCCAGGAACTCGCGCACGAAAACGGCTGCAGCCAGGTGCTCTTCGTGGACGCCGCCGAGCGGCGCTGGGTCGAGGAACTCGGGGGCATGAACTTCTTCATGATCACCACCGACAACCAACTAGTGACACCAAACCTAAACGGCAACATCCTGCCCGGGGTGACCCGCGATTCGCTGCTCACTGTCGCCCCCGAGCTCGGTCTAACGCCGGTGGAACGGCCGATCGAACTGAGCGAAGTGCTGACACGGATCGGGGACGGCAGCGTCCGCGAGTTGTTCGCCTGCGGCACGGCAGCCGTTATCACCCCGATTCGCTCGCTGAAGCATGAGGAGCGCGAGTACATCATCGATGTGGACAAGGCCACCCACACCATTCCGCTGCGCGAGCACCTGCTGGACATCCAATACGGACGCAGTGCCGATACCCGCGGCTGGATGAGGCGGGTTTGCTGAGCCTTTCGAGGGGTCCGCGACTCCTGCCGGCGTCCAATCGACGAGACCACCTCGACCAGGTGTCCCCGGTCAGTGACGATGGTGTCGGTGGCGCAGGCGTCTCGCTGCGCACCTTCTTCCCTCGGAGGTCCCAGGATGCCAACAACACCGGTAATGCCGGAGCAGTTCCACGTTTACGACACCACGCTGCGTGACGGTGCGCAGCAGGAGGGCATTCACCTGTCGGTGGATGACAAGCTGCGTATCGCCGGCTATTTGGACGAGTTGGGGGTCACCTTCATTGAAGGTGGCTGGCCCGGCGCCAACCCGGCAGACACCGAATTCTTCGCGCGCGCCCGGAAGGAGCTCCACCTAGCGAACGCTAAGTTGGTCGCCTTCGGCGCCACCCGCAAGGTGGGCGGCGAAGCCGCCAGTGACCCTCAGGTGCAAGCGTTGGTCGAGGCTGGCACCGACCATATTTGCCTGGTCGCCAAGTCTCACGACGCCCATGTCTACGAGGCGCTGCGAACCAGCCTGGACGAGAATCTGGCCATGATTCACGACACCGTCACTTATCTGACGGGACTCGGCAAACACGTCTTCGTCGATTGTGAGCATTTCTTCGACGGCTTCCGGGCCAACCCGGGCTACGCGTTGGACGTGATCCGAACAGCCGCCGACGCGGGCGCAGAAGTGGCCGTGTTGTGCGACACCAACGGCGGCATGCTGCCGACTTGGATGGGCGATGTCGTCTCAGCCGCGGTGGAGATCGGGGTCGACATCGGTGTACATTGCCACAACGACTCCGGTTGCGCCGTTGCCAACACGTTGGCCGCGGTCGAGGCAGGAGCTATGCATGTGCAGGGCACCATCAACGGTTACGGCGAGCGCACCGGCAACATGGATCTGACCACGCTGGTCGCCGATCTGCAGCTCAAGTACGGGTGGCCGCTGCTTAGCCCCGATCAGCTGTCTCAACTGACCCGCATCAGCTTCGCGATCGCTGACATCGCCAACCAGCCCCACATCGCCCGCCAGCCTTACGTCGGCAACTCGGCATTCGCGCACAAGGCCGGCCTGCACGCCAGTGCTATCAAGGTCAACGAGAATCTGTACCAGCACACCCGGCCCGAGTACGTCGGCAATGACATGCGCATGCTGATCTCCAACATGGCCGGACGAGCCAGCGTCCAGATCAAGGGCGGCCAACTCGGCCTCGACCTCACCGACCGTGAGATGGCG
>JAAYVP010000176.1 GCA_012517115.1 Brooklawnia sp.
GCGCTGGTCGGGAGGCCTGTTCGACGAGATCGAACTGGCCAGGCCGAGTTGCTGGACGCCGGCTTGGCCCTCCTTTGGTTCAGGACCAGCCTCGCCAAGACCTTTCCGCAAGCCAAACCCCACTCCGATGAGGTGATTTGATGATCGACAGTCCGTACCGCAGCGTGCGTCGCGTCCTGAAAGCGACCGCCGCCGCACGTGTCGCCGAACTCCAGTCACGTGTGCTGGCTGACAATAGTGAGGCGGTCGCCACCGTGGCACGCCTTCGCCGTTGTGATCCTGCAGACGTGGGCGCCGAGCCCTTGGTCTGGGCGGTGACCCTGGGTGACCTGCCTGACGAGCTGACCAGCTACCGCACGGGCCGGTCAGACCTCCCCACACCTGCCGAGCGGGCCCTACACGCGGGGCTGGTGTTGTATGCCCTGCACCAGCAGAGCCGGGATGAGGGGGTCCACCGGCCAGGCGTGAGTCTGGGGGGCGCCGTCGGACAATTGGCACGGATGCGCGCCATTGACGAGGATCTCGACGCAGCAACCGTCGCCCGACTGCACCACGCAGCGCTGGCCACCAGCTTCGAGGGACACGTTCACCACTTGCGTGGGCTGATCCAGCTGATGCGCGCGGAGAAGCAAACCGTCGGGCTCGACTACGGGCTGTTGGCCGTCGACCTGTGGCAGCTCGCCGATCCTTACCAAGACACGCGCGAGGTCTTGACCCGTTGGGGCCGTGACCTGCATGCCCGACCCAAGCCCCCGAACCTCACGACCACCGAGGAGAAGAAATGACCATGCACATCGACATCCACGTGCTGCAGTCTGTGCCCCCGAGCAACCTCAACCGCGACGACACAGGCAGCCCGAAGACAGCAACCTACGGCGGCGTCCGGCGTGCCCGCGTCAGCAGTCAGGCCTGGAAGCGCGCCACCAGACGTGACTTCTCGCAGTACCTTGACGTGGACCGACTCGGTGTCCGCACCAAGCGCGCAGTCGAACTCCTAACCGAACGAATCCTGAAGCTGGCCCCACACATGACAGCCGAGGCGGCGTCCACCCTAGCCATCCACGCGCTGGAGGCAGCCGGGCTCAAGGTGAAGGCAGCCCGCAAAGCCAAGGACGGAGACCAGCCGCTCACGGAGTATCTAGTGTTCTTCAGCAACCTGCAGCTCGACCGGCTCGCGGAGCTCGCCGTGGCATCGCCGTCCGAGAAGATCGACGGCAAGGCGGCCAAGGGGACGCTCCGCCGGGATCACAGCGTCGACGTAGCCCTTTTTGGCCGGATGGTAGCTGACGACGCCAACCTGAACGTTGACGCCGCCTGCCAAGTTGCCCATGCGATCAGCACTCATGCGGTTGCCACGGAATTCGACTACTACACCGCAGTAGACGATCAGAACCCCACCGAGGAAACCGGTGCGGGCATGATCGGCACAATCGAGTTCGACTCGGCGACGCTGTACCGCTACGCAACGATCGACGTACCGGTGTTGTTGCACAGCCTGGGTGACGGGGAAGCCACTGCCCAGGCGGTGGAGGCTTTCGTCCGTTCGTTCGTGACCAGCATGCCGACCGGAAAGCAGAACACCTTCGCCAACCGCACGGCGCCCGATGCTGTTTTGGTGATGGTTCGAACAGATCGTCCGGTCAACCTCGTGGGCGCCTTCGAGGAGCCGGTGAGGGGCCGCCCGGGTTACGTGGCGGCCTCCTGTGCAGCATTGGCGGACTACGTCGTGGATGTTGACACGGCGTTCGGCACCGCGCCGTCCGACACTTGGATTTCCCGCGTCGGCAGCCGAACCGACGCGCTCGCTTCTCTCGGTGAGACCGTGCCGTTCGACGAGCTTGTCAGGCAGGTGGGCGAGTCGACGCGAGCTGTTGCGCTGGGGCGACCGTGACTGTTCTGTTGCTTCGGCTCGCGGGCCCAATGCAGGCATGGGGTGATGACAGTCGATTCAGCCGTCGCGATACGCGGAGGATGCCATCGAAGAGCGGCGTCTTGGGCTTGCTGGCCGCTGCTGACGGACGCCGACGCGCTGACCCAATCGAAGATCTAGCCCGGTTACGGTTTGGTGTTCGGGTTGATCAGCCGGGCCGCCTGCAGCGGGACTTCCAGACCGCCATCAACTGGGATTCTGGGCAGTCCATGCCCTTGTCGTATCGCTACTACTTGGCCGATGCGGTGTTCGTTGCTGGAGTTGAGGGAGACCCGAGCCTGCTCGAGGCTCTGGCTGAGCGGGTGCGCAAGCCGCGGTTTTCCCTCTATCTCGGACGTCGTTCCTGCCCTGTCACCGAACCGGTCTTTTTAGGGCTGGTTGATGGCAGCTTGGAACAGGCGCTCCGCAACCATCAGTGGCAGGCGTCCACCTGGTACCGCCGTAGGCAACCAAGGGAAGTGCCACTGGAACTCTATGTTGACGCTTACCTCGAAGACGACCGGCCTGTCGAGACCCGGCGCGACGTCCCGATCAGCTACAACCCTGAGCGGCGCGAGTACGGCTGGCGGGAGGTGGCACACGCCGAGCCGGTCGTTGTGCCAAACCCTGCTGGGGTTGCGCCGACGGTGTCTGGGACCGACTGGCTGGCCGCAGCTGTGACAGCGATCGAGGAGGTGTGATGTACCTAACGCAGATGGCACTCAATCCATATCGGCGCTCGACGCGTGACCTTGTGCAGTCCCCCCAGCGGCTGCATGCGGCCGTACTGTCGGCATTCCCGCCGGGGACATCCCGGAGCGGGCGTGTCTTATGGCGGCTCGATCAGCCCGAACGCCACCGACTCGACCTCTTCATCGTCAGCCCGCTTGCGCCGTCCTTGGAGGCGATGGCCGACCAGGCGGGTTGGCCGTCTCAGCCAGAGTGGCGAACGGCTGACTACTCACCTTTCCTACGCTCTTTGGGAACCGGGCAGCGCTGGCTCTTTCGGTTGCGAGCGAATCCGGTCCGCAGCGTACGACCCCAAGGGGGAGGTCGCGGCCAACGGATTCCGCTCAGGCGTGTTGAGGAGCAGTTGGACTGGTTGACCCAGCGGGCGGCAGCGTTAGGTTTCGAATTGGCTGAAGGTGAGTTCGGCCCGAACCTTAGAGTCACCGAACGACGCACTGAGCGTTTCCATCGTGGGGGGGCAGCGGGTCGCGTGGTCACTCTAGGAACGGCGGTCTTCGAAGGCATTCTGGAGGTGACCGACGCCGACCGGCTCGCACTGGCGCTCACTCGTGGGGTGGGCCCAGCAAAGGGATACGGCTGCGGTCTCGCCACGTTGGCGAGACCGCAATGAGACCCATCCCTGGAACCCCGCCCGCGACAGTAGGGCAGTTGGCCCGCATCAGTGATCGCATCACGTTCTTGTACTTGGAGCACTCCATCGTGCATCGAGACGGCAACGCGATCACGGTTCGGGATGAGCGCGGCGTCGTCCATGTGCCTGCGGCAACCATCGCAACTGTCATGCTCGGCCCAGGCACGACCATCAGCCACCAAGCGATGATGCTCCTGGCTGACAGCGGTGCGTGCACCGTTTGGATGGGCGAGCACGGGGTTCGCTACTACGCACACGGCAGACCGTTGGCCAGAACGAGTCGGCTCTTGGAAACGCAATCAACGCTAGTCACGAATCGGTCATCCCGGCTCCGAGTCGCGCGGGCAATGTACGCGCTGCGCTTTCCCGGAGAGGATGTCTCGACTCTCACGATGCAGCAATTGCGTGGGCGCGAGGGCGCCCGCGTCCGCCAAGCCTATCGGGAGAC
>JAAYVP010000177.1 GCA_012517115.1 Brooklawnia sp.
CATGGTCTTCCGTGACGCAGCGGCTCTTTACCCCGACCTTCATCGGTTTGGCGGTGGCCAACTTCTGCAACGCGATGATCTTCTTCTTGCTGGTCCCAACCATGGCTGGCTACGCCGCGGACGAGTTCGGTGCCAGCGCGGCTGTCGGCGGGGCGCTGGCGTCCGTATTCTTCGTGGGAGGGCTGGCCGCGAGGCTGCTCTCCGGCTGGCTGGCAGACAAGCTCGGCACTCGATCGCTGGCCCGCCTGGCGGCCATCGGCTACCTGATCACGACTGCCGCCTATTTGGTGGCGCCTGGATTGGCTGCCACGTTCGTCGTCAGATTTCTCAACGGCGTCGGCTTCGGCCTGCTGGGATCAGCCCTGGCCACCGGGGTCATGATGACGATGCCAATCGGGCGACGCAGTGAGGGTTCAGGCTGGTTCGGGATCGGGCTGTCGATCTCTATCGGAATAGGGCCGTTCTTGGCTCTCACGCTGGCCCGCGGCTCGGGCGGCATGCGAGCGGTCTTCCTGATGGCCATCGCGTGTGCGGCCGTGGCCGTGGTCTTGGTGATGGTCTTCGGCAAGGGGCTGCCCGGGCAGATCAGGCGGGTGCCGGGCACAACCGACCGGCGGTCTCCTGGGTTGCTGGATCGACGCGCGATGGGGTTGGGAGTGGTGATGCTGCTGGGCGGGATCAGTAACTCCGTCGTGGTTGCCTTTCTCGACCCGGCCACCCGCGGGACCGACCTCGCCGCGGCTGCGTCGATCTTCTTCTTGGTTTACGCCGCCGTCGTACTGGTTTGGCGCCCCGCTGGTGGGCTGCTTCAAGACCGAGTTGGAGAGCGCTTGGTGCTCGGCCCTTGCCTGGCCGCCCTGGCGATCGCGCTGGCACTGGTTGGGGTCGCCGACCGCGCGTGGCTGCTGTTGGTTGCCGCAGTTGTCTTTGGAATCGGCTGGGGCACCATGACCACCGGTGGGCAGGCGGCCGCAGTCGCCCGCGTCCCCCAGGACCGAACCGGCAACGCCATCGCGACCTTCTACTTCATGCTCGACCTTGGAACCGGGGTGGGACCCATCGTGCTTGGCCTGCTGATTGAGCCATGGGGCTATCCGGCCGTCTTCTTGGTGGGTGCGGCCCTGGCGTTGGTGGCGTTACCGTTATATCTGAACGACGTGCGCGCATCCAGGCGTGCCGGTGGGGCCAAACTCGGTTGACGAAACGACTGCACCGTTGGTTGGTCATCGGCTAGCACTCCCAACGGGCAGGGGCCTTGCCTCGCTGTGTCCCGGATAGCAGGCATGTGGTACGAGCCTGCAAGTCACCTGGGGTGCTCACTTGGCACCACGATCTCCAATGACGAGTGGTCGGTCGCGGTCAACTCACTTACTCCGGATGCCACCGAGCAGGCGATGGCGAGTAACCAATTCAACCAAGCCCCAGCTGAGGGCAGAACATACGCGCTTGCGAACATCACAACCACTTGTCTCGGTGTCGACTCGAGCATTCCCCTGCTTGTGTCGATCGACTACGTAACGGCAGCTGGCAACGTCGTGGAGAGCGACGAAACGCTGGCTGTCATTCCAGACCAGAACTCCAGTAGTGAGCTGCTCACCGCAGCTAGCGTCACCGGGGACATCGGGCTGATGATCCCGTCCGGTGATGATGGTTTGCTCCGTGTTCCGCCCGGGATACTCGCCGATCAGGTCTTCGTAGCCATTCGGTAGTCACCGCTGACGTCCCGCTGGTTCCGGCCGAGCTCGGGAGTCAGCCGAGTAGCACCCCTAACAGCTCGGCGGCGGCCTCCTTGTCGAGCATCTGGTTGCCGTTGCCGCACTTCGGCGAGACACAGCAGGTCGGGCAGCCGTTGTCGCAGTCACAACCCTGCAGTCGCTCCAGGGTGACCCGCCACCAGTCCTCCGCCACCTGGAAGCCCCGCTCGGCGAATCCTGAACCGCCCGGCGCGCCGTCATGCACGAAGATGGTGCACTGGTTGGTGTCGGGATGCAGCACCGTCGACAGCCCACCGATGTCCCAGCGGTCGCACGGCGCGAACGCTGGCAGCAAGCCGATCGCCGTGTGTTCGGCGGCGTGCGCCGCCGCCCCCAGCCGGACCGCTGAGAAGGCAAGTTCGGCCACCACCTGATCGTCCACCAGCCACCACATGGCCTGCGTCGTCATCTGATGCATCGGCAGGTCGAGCGGGGTCTCGTCCCAGACTTCGCTGGTCACCGAATCACGTCGCAGATAGCTGGTTACCTGATCGGACAGCTCCACCACCCCGTGGCAGACCACTCCGCGTCCACACTGCCGCCGAGCAAGCTCGTTGATGACGCGAACCTCGGAGATCCCCATCGGCTGGGTGTAGTAGGGCAACTCCACCTGTTTCACGAACGCCACCGAATCGCCGGGCAGGTAGCTTGTCACCAGCCATTGCTCGCCTTGATGCAGGTAGACGGCTCCGTCATGCACCGTCCGATCGGCGCCCCCCTGGTCGACGCTACCTATCACGCGTCCGGTACCGGCCTCGATGATCTCGACCGGACGCCCGATCGTGCCACGTAGGTCGATGGCGTCAACCGCGCGTTCGGGACGCGTCCAGAACCAGCCGGTTGGCCGGCGGCGCAGTAGCCCTTGGTCGCTCAGCCTATCTGCGAGGTCGGCCATCGTCTCGCCGAACCAGCGTTCGTCGCCAGGTTTGAGCGGTGCCTCCTGGGCGGCTGCGGCTAGGTGTGGGCCTAGCACATAGGGGTTCTGCGGGCACAGCACCGTCTGCTCCACCGGCCGGTCGAAGATCAACTCTGGATGGTCAAGCAGGTGCGCGTCCAACGGGTCGTCACGGGCCACCAGCACCACCAGGGCGTCCCGTTCGCCGCGGCCCGCCCGCCCGGCCTGCTGCCAGAACGACCCGAGGGTGCCCGGGAAACCGGTGATAACCACGGCGTCCATGCCAGCAATGTCGACACCCAACTCCAACGCGTTGGTTGCCGCCACCCCCGCCAGTTCACGATTCCGCAACCGTGTCTCAAGATCTCGGCGGTCACCGGCGAGGTAACCCGATCGGTAGCTCGCTACCCGGCGTCCTGATTCGATACGGTCGGCGGCCCGCAACGAGATCAGTTCGGCCTGGCTGCGGCTGGCCACGAACGTGATCACCTGCTGACCGTCGTCTACCAGCCTGGCCAGCAGTTCGGATGCCTCCCGCGGCGCCTCCGACACCGGTTTCCACAGGATCACATCGCGGGACGGGTGCGGGGACGCGTCCTGGTCGACTTCTAGCAGCGGGCTGTCTTCGCCGATCAGCATCGCTCCGGACGCCCCGGCGTTGTTCGCGGTCGCCGACGCCAGCACGAAGATGGGGTCGGAACCGTAGGCCGCGCACAGCCTGCGCAGCCGCCGCAGCACCGCCGAGACATGCGAGCCGAAGACCCCGCGATAGCGGTGTGCCTCGTCCACCACCACATAGCGCAACGAGCCCAGCAAACTTGCCCAACGGGCGTGGTCTGGCAGCACCGAGCGATGCAGCATATCGGGATTACTCAGCACGAACCCGGCATGCTCCCTGGCGAAGCGGCGTTCATCGGTGGAGGAGTCGCCGTCCAAGGTCGCGACTTGCCAGCCCGGAGGTCCGAGGCGCCGGGCCGCTACCCGCTGGTCGTGCGCCAACGCCTTGGTCGGCGCCAAGTAGAGGGCAGTGTGCCGGGCCACCCCGAGCCTCGAACGCACGTCGCCGGTGGCAACGCCGAGGCTGGCCCGCTGCGGCGGCACTGCGGTAGCTGCCATGATCGGCATTAGATAGACCAGCGACTTCCCGGATGCGGTCGGCGTGGAGACCGCGACATGCCGCCCCGACCAAACCGACTCCGCTGCGACCACCTGATGCGTCCATGGCCGTTCGATGCCTGCTGCCACGACCGATTCGCGCACCTTCTCGGGCAACCAACTCGGCCAGTCAGCGGTGCGGCCAA
>JAAYVP010000178.1 GCA_012517115.1 Brooklawnia sp.
CCGCAGTCCACCGGCGGACCCCTCCCCCGCCTTGGTGAGCAGGGTATCGAAGGCGCCACCGAGCTTCTCCAAGTCACCAGCGAGGTTATCCTGCTTGATCGCAGCCGACTCGGCGGCGTAGCCGGCGTCGTTGACCTGATCGATCCACCCCTGGATGCCGTCGGCGCCCTGCTCGTACAGCACGTTGGCGGCCCGGATCGCATCATTGCCGAAGATGGTGGCCAGGGCAGCGTCGCGTTGCGCCTGCGGCAGGTCGGCCAGCTTGTCCTTCAGCTGCCCGGCCAGGTCAGTGATGCCAACAAAATTCCCGGAGGCATCGTAGGCGGCGATGCCCAGCTCTTCCATTTTGGTCTTGGCTTCGGCGGACGGGTTAGACATCCGGAGCAGCATCGTTTTGAAGCTGGTGCCGGCGTCGGAGCCGATCAGGCCGGCCGACGCGAACGCCGCCAGGGTGCCGGTTGTTTCTTCGATCGACAGGCCGAATTGCGACGCGACAAGGCCGGACTGCTTGAGCGCCATCGCCATGTCGGAGACTTCGCCCTGGGCTTTGCCGGCTCCGGCGGCGATCAGGTCAGCGATGTGAGGGATGTCCGAGCCGGCCAGGCCGAACTGGGTCATGGCGGTGGCCGCCACCTCGGCGCTGTCGGCCACACCAAGGTTGCCGGTTGCGGCGAGGGATAGCGCGCCCTCCAGGCCGCCACCGATCACGTCGGTGGCGGAAACCCCGGCCTTCAGTAGGGATTCGATACCGCCGGCTGCCTCGGTGGCACTGTACTTGGTCTCGGCGCCCCACTTCTGCGCAGCTTCGGTGAGCCCATCGATGTTGGCGCGGGCATCGTCTCCGGTGGCCTTGACCTGCGACATGGCCTGGTCGAACTCGGAGAACTTGCTGATGGCCAGCCCGGCGGCGCCGACAGCCGCCGCACCGAACGCGATCAAGCCAGTGGAGGCGGTCTTCCAGGACTGGGTTTGAGACGCCTTCTGAACCCCGGCACCCAGCTTCTCGGCGGACGCCTGGGCTTTCGCCATGGCGGCGGTGAAGCCGTCGACGGTCGCTGTCAGTCTGACTGATACGGTGCGGTCGGCCACGTTCTACCTCCCGCCCGGGATTGCCATTTAGATACGGTCGACCCGCCAATGCCGGTGATGAGTCGGGGCCGGCAGGCCGCCCACCTTCTTGTCCTTGTCGACCTCGGCCTGCTTGGCCATGGACAGCTCCAGCACCTCGCAGGCGCGGCATTGAGTGAAGCTCGCGCGGTAGCGGTGGCGCTGGTCGGGTGGCACTTTTTCGTCTAGCAGGGACTCTTGGAGTGGCTGGCCGCAGTCGGAGCACAGCGAGTGCCGCCAGTCGTCGTAGGCGACCTGGATGGCGCGCTCCCACGCGTCGTATTCGGGCTCGCGAACCGTTGCCCCTGCATGCGTGGTGAGAGTGCGGGGCTCCCAGCCGAGGAAACGTCTCAGGCTGATGCCGAGGGCCCGCGCGGTCTCGATGTCGGCGCGAAGTGTGGCGTCGGCGGCGACTACTTCGCGAACGTAGGGAAAGCCGGCGCGCCGCCAGCTCGCTCCAGGTCGTTGTGCCACTTCTGGAGCTCGCCGGATGCTGTAATGAACAGCAGTCGGGACCACTCGGCACGATCGATCTCGGGGATCGGTTCGCGGTCCACAGTCTTAGCCTCGACGAACGCCACCGTTAACCGCGCCCTCCACACATCAACCATTGGCGAATCTTCGGTGACGGTGGTTTGTGCCTGGAGGAGGTCCTCGGAGTTCAGCGCCTTGAGGGTGACCACGATGGTCGTGTCCCTGATCTGCTGCTCCAATTCGTCCGCTCGCGCTCGCAGCGCATCCAGCGGGCCGCCGTTCATTTTGACCGGCTTGTCGTCGCGCTTTGTGGCCGCAATTTCGGCCGAGAGCTCTTGCTTGACTGCCTCATACTCTTCGAACAATTCGGGGTCAAGGCTCACCTTTTCCCGGACGATGCGGCGGGCGCCGGCACTGACGCGCTTATTGAGCAGATCGAGGTAGCTGGGCTTTTCGGACATGGCAATCTCCTATGAGGGTTGGTGAGGGTGAGGGTTTAGGCAGGGCTTTGGAGGGGTCGTGTCGCCGACCCTCGGCAGCGACACGACCCCGGATCAGGGGGATGGTCAGGCGACCAGGGCGACGTCGAACGCCGGGTCGGAGAGCAGGAAGACCTTCTGCGTCACGCGCAGCGACTCGCCCTCGGCGGTCGGATCGATCTTTACGCGCTGCCGAGCACCAAGCACGATTGGGTACACGTCCACGATCTGTGCAACAGCCGGAGCAACCGAAGGGAGCAGGCCTCGCCGATCGACCAGGTAGCCCTGCGTGCCGGGCGCCAGGGTCGCATAGTGCTTGTACGGGTCAGCCGACGTGATCTTCTGCGGGTCGTAGTCGTAGGTGATGTCAGAGATGGTGTACTTGGCGGTGCCAGGACGGGTCGGCATGGTCACGGAGCAGTATTTCGGCTTCTCGACCGCGGACTGATCGAGCGTGACCTCGAACTCATACAAGATGCAGGACATGTTGAGCGCGGTAGCGGCGGTCAGCTCGGTCACCTTGGGTGCGGTGATCGCAGCGATCGCAGGCACAAAAAGGACGGTGCCCTTACCTCGGGCATCGAGGCCGGGCAGGTCAATGACGGTGGAACTCATGGCATCTCCTCGATGTCTTCGGTGGTGGTGGTTTCGGGCTCCTCAGGTTTGCCGAGGATGTGTTTCGGATAGGTGGCTGGCCGTGGGCGACCGTTCACGTCCAGTGCTGGTTCGGCCGGTAGCTCGATCAGGCCTTCGGCGGTGTAGTTGAGGGTGACGTGGGCACCCTCAGGGGTGCGGTAGCGTTTCCAGGCCATGGGGCGCCTCCTAGGCGGGTGAGTAATGGGAGACCTCGACGGTGGACGACCAGCGGTATTCACTGGGGTCGTCGCGGTCTTCAAGTGGATTCGAGACCGAGAGGACGGCGAGAAGATTGCCGTCCAGGATGGTGGCGTCCAACGCATCTGTAACCAGCCCAGCAACAATGCGGGCCCCCTCGGAACTGTTGTTGCAGCACACGAGCTGCCAAAGCGCCGACCTGGACCTGGAAGTGCCGCCGTACCGACGGTTGTGCGGGGAGAGAACGCCGCCGTAGACGCAGACGCACCGGTGTGGCGGATCGACGAATTCTCCCGTGATGCTGCGCGGGGGCTCGCCGTCATAGACCGGCATCGGCAGCTCCGATGCGAGGATCGCGATCAGATCATCCGTGCTGCTCATCGAAGACCTCCCGAGAAACCCCCGGCTTTAGCCGTGGGGAGGAAAGGGCTTCGGCTAGACTTAGATTGTCCGGCGGAAGCTTGCGAGAACCAAGCAGTAGACGCCCGACGTGCAAGACGAGGTTTTCCCGTAAGGGCAGGGCTGAGCAGTACCCTGCTGGTGTTGAGGATGTAAGACATTCGAGCCTCTCTCTTTCGAGTGAGGTGAGGGTGCGGTCTGAGCC
>JAAYVP010000179.1 GCA_012517115.1 Brooklawnia sp.
AACTGACGCCGCTCGACCCACCCACCGTCGGAGCGCCGGCGGGCTGCGGGCCGCGGCATATCGTGCTTGACTCGTCCGGGACTTCGGCCTACGTCATCACCGAGTACTCCGGTCAAGTCCTCCACTACCGGCGTGATCCGGTCACAGGCGCACTCGAACAGGCGTCCTTGGCGATCTGCATCCCCACTGATCGGGGCCTGTCGCACAGTCGATTCGGCGCGCAGCCACGCGAAGAAGACCTGATCTGGGGCGCCGACCTGCACCTTGACGGCCAGGAACGCCTGCTCTACTGCTCGGAACGCACCCGCGGCACGATCACTGCTGTCCAGGTGGCCGAACAGACCGGCGAACTCGGTGCGGCGACTGCCCACTCCGATGTGGTGGCCCAGCCGCGCGGCTTCCGGGTGCTGCCGAACGGTGATCTGCTGGTGGCCTCGGAGATCGATCGGGTGGTGGCCCGCTACCGCCCGGACGAGGACGGGGCACTGGCCGAACTCGATCGCCAACAGGTGGGTCTGGGTGCCAACTGGATCGAGGTCGTTCCCCGCTGATCAGACCGGCTAGTCATCGCGGTGGCTTCGTCGTGCCACCAGCGTGTTCAGCGTGGCCGCAGCGGCCTCGGCGTCCGCAATAGTCACCAGGAATGGGCCTTGTTCGCCCCGGTCGATCCGCAGCGCGGGCCCGCTGGCGGTGATCAGGCCTCGTTCGCCGTTGAAACCCGCTCGCATCCCCCAGCCGCCGAAGTCGCCCAGGGGACTGACGTTGACCACGGTCGCCCCCGCGATCGCCTCCAACGGCACATCGAACCAAGGGATGAACCCGAGCGCGCGGGCGCGGACCCCGCGTCCGTCAACGGTGACATTGGCCGCCATCGCCAGCCCGAGCACGACGATCAGTATGGTGAGCAGCGCCATCAACAGCGCACTGCCAAGCATGCCGGCGGCGAGCATCATCGGCACCGGGACGGCACTGGACAGCGACCCGAGGCCGAGCACTACCATGGCCGCCCGGGCGACTCGGGTGCGTCCGGTCCAAGCCAGTGTCACCGCGTCGTCCACCAACAGCCTGGGTGCGGTGGCGTCGATGTTGGCCGGCACCGCTTCGTCGCCCGGCCGCTGCCGGAAGATCAACCAGAGCAGGGCGCCGACGACTACCGCCACGACACTGGCTACCACGATCGGCCAATCCGCCGAGGTGCCACGCACCTGCTCGTCGGTCATGCCGCGCTGCATCCAGGCCGATCCGTTACTCACCCCCGATATGAAGACGGCCGTCGCGGCACTGATGGGCCCCATGACGCGGCCTTGCTTCATGACCAGGCCGATCACCACCACGAACAGCGGCAGCACCCCGGCGATCACGGCGTTCTCCACGTACAGCTGGGCAGTCGGCTTGAACGCATCCGCCCGGCCATCTGGGCCCCAATGGGTCGCGACCACTTCGGGGAGTTGTCCTCGACCTGCCCACAGCAATAGCGAACCGCCGAGCGCGGCGGCGAGCACGATGATGGCACTCACGACGGT
>JAAYVP010000180.1 GCA_012517115.1 Brooklawnia sp.
CGTCGGCCGGTGATTCATCAATATCGTCGATGAGAATGATCTCAACGCGCTGAACCATAAGTTCCTCCTCAAGTCGCCGTCGCGGCCAATATCTCGAATGAAATGACCGCAAATCAAAGCGTACCGACTACAGCAAGCTCAAGGCTTCTCAATTCGCACATCGGTCAGCTTCCGGACCACCGAGGTGTCCATGGTCGCAACCAGGTCGTCAACCCGACCCTGCGGCAGCGTCGCCCGGCGTTCGATATCAAGCCAAGGCACAAGCACAAATGCCCGTTCATGGGCGTGCGGGTGTGGCAGCATCAATTCGGGGGTCTCGCTGGTGCGCTTTCCCACCACGATGAGGTCGATATCCAAGGTTCGTGGGCCGCCGGGACGGTCGGGGTCGCGGCGCCGCTCGTAGGCCTGCTCGATGGCTTGACACCGATCCAGCAGCGTCAATGGTTCCAGCGTGGAGTCGGCGATTACCACCAGGTTGTAGAAATCGGGCTGCTCAACATTGCCGACGGGCTTGGTCAAATAGACCGGCGACACATCGACCAGGATCAGGTTCGGGGTTTCGGCCAGCCGGTTGACGGCGCCCTGAAGGGTTTCGATGGAATCGCCCAGGTTCGAGCCCAGGCTGAACACGACCTGGTTCAACGGCTTGAGATTACCCAAGGTGTCGACGTCGATGGGGAATGCGTCAGTCATGGTTGCTCCTCGAAATGGTTACGCTGACATCGTCGAATTGTGCATCGATGGGGGCTTGCGGTTTGTGGACGGTGACGCTCACGGAGCGGATTCGCCGGTCGGTCAGGACCTCTGCCGCGATCTGTTCCGCGAGTGTCTCGATCAGGTTCACCGGTCGGCCGCTGATGATCGCCACGACGCGGCCGGCCAGTTGGCCGTAGTGCACCGTCTCGGCGATGTCGTCAGTGACCGGCATCTTGAGGTCGATGGCCAAGTCGACGACGAACTCCTGACCATTTCTGCGCTCGAAATCGAGGACACCGTGGAAACCTTTGGCGCGCAATCCGGAAAGTCGTATCACGCCGCGCCCGTCGTCTCGCATATTTCGAGGCTAGTCGCCGTCGGTGCTGGGGCTGCCGGGTTCAGTCGAATCGAGACCGGAGGACGACCACCGCCTGGCCTGCGACAGGCGTTCCACCACCGCCACCGCATCGCGTTGTCCGCTGACTTCGTGGGTACGTACCGCCCACACCCCCTGCTGAGCGCAGATCACCGAGACTGCCGCAGTCGCGGCGTCCCGGCCGGAAGGCTCACGCCCATCCAGCAGGTGCCCCAGGAAACGCTTCCGAGAAGCCCCGACGAGCACTCGATGACCCAATGCGGTGAACCGTTCGAGGTTCGCAAGAATGGTCCAATCGTGCTCGGCAGTCTTGGCGAACCCGAGCCCCGGGTCGACGATGATGGATTCGGCAGCCATTCCCGCCGCCAGGCAAGCCTCGATTCGGAGCTCGAGTTCGGCGGCTACCTCGGCCACAACGTCATGGTAGGTGCTGAGTTTGTTCATCACCGCGCCATAGCCCCGCCAGTGCTGGCAGACGTAGTCGACGCCGGCTTGCGCGACCACGTGGTGCATATCGGGGTCGGACAGGCCCCCGGAGACATCGTTGATGATCTGAGCGCCGGCCTCGATCGACTGGCGGGCCACCTCGGCACGCATCGTGTCGACACTCACCCGGACCCTGCTCGCAAGCCCCCGGACGACCGGCAGGACGCGTCGCAGTTCCTCGTCCTGCGCGGGTCGAGTGGCACCCGGCCGGGTCGACTCCCCGCCGATGTCGAGCAGATCGGCGCCTTGCTCGATCAGTTCGATGCCGTGCGCGACCGCCCTCTCCGTGTCGAACCAGCGTCCGCCGTCCGAGAACGAGTCGGGGGTGACGTTGACCACCCCCATCACTAAGGTGCGCGGCACGCTCAGCCCCGGATTAGGCTCATCGCTTCCGCGCGGGTGGCGGCGTTGCGCAGCACTCCCCGAACCGCGGAAGTGGTGGTGCGGCTGCCGGGCTTGCGAACTCCGCGCAGAGTCATGCACTGGTGCTCGCAATCGACGACCACCAGCGCACCACGCACATGAAGGTGATCCACGAGGGCGTCAGCAATCTGGGTGGTCAACCGCTCCTGAACCTGGGGACGCATAGCGAAGACATCGACCAGCCGCGCGATCTTGCTCAAACCGGGTACGCGGCCGTTCTCAGGCGGAATGTAGGCGACGTGCGCCACGCCTTGGAAGGGCAGTAGATGATGCTCACAGAAGCTCTGCACCTCGATGTCGCGCACCAGCACCATTTCGTCGTGCGAGACGTCGAAGGTGGTCGCCAGCACTGGGCCGGCCTCCTTGCCGAGGCCGGCGAAGAGCTCGGCGCATGCCCGGGCGACACGTTGCGGGGTGTCGCGCAACCCTTCTCGATCGGGATCCTCACCGATACCCAGCAAGAACTCGCGGACCGCAGCTTCGATGCGTCCCGCGTCGTACCCAGGAGGGGGCGTGAGCGGCGGACTATCACTGATGTCGGGCGGGGTATGTGAGTCGTCCACAGCGCGACAGGGTCTGTCCAAGCTGTCCGTCATCCAGTACCCCTCTCGTCGGCGCAACGCCAATCCATCCTAACCGCGCGGAGGACTGGGAGAAGTGGGGTTGCCGAGCGCCGCCGGGGGACGCTGGCACTCGCCCGGGGGATCAGCGTGCGCCACGGCCCAGCGGGGCGAAACGGCTCACTCGTAGATGTGCGGCGCCAGGGTCGCAACATCGGTCAAGTTGCGATAGCGGCCCGCATAGTCGAGTCCGTAGCCGACGACGAACTCATTCGGGATATCGAAACCGACGTACTTGACGGCCACGTTGGCGGTCATTGCGTCGGGCTTCCGGAACATCGTCAGTACCTCAAGGCTGGTGGGCCCCCGAGACTGCAGGTTCTGCACCAGATAGCTCAGGGTTAGGCCGGTGTCGACTATGTCCTCGACGATCAGCACGTCGCGCCCGTTGATGTCGGCAGTGAGGTCCTTGAGGATCCGCACCACTCCTGAACTCTTCGTCCCGGAACCGTACGACGAGATCGCCATCCAGTCGACGCTGCAGTGCGACTTCATCGCTCGGGTCAGGTCGCTCATCACCATCATCGCGCCATTCAGGACCCCTACCATCAGAGGATCCTTGCCGGCGTAGTGGGAGTCGATTTGGCGAGCAAGCTCCGCCACCCGTTGCCTGACCTGCTCCTCGGTCAGCAAGACATGGGCCAAATCACCTTCGATATCGGACGCGTCCACGCGCCAACTCTATCGGTCCCCCGGCAGGCTCGCATGACCGCCCGGCGCCACCAACAAGACACCCTCCCGGCGGACCACTTGTTTACCGGC
>JAAYVP010000181.1 GCA_012517115.1 Brooklawnia sp.
CGGGTGGTTATGCGGTGCTCGTAGTGTCGGTCCTCCCAGGTGGCCAGCCGCTCGGTGTAAGGCGAGTCCATGCCCTGCTCGTGCAGCGCCAGGTCGAGCGCTGCGTAGCGCAGCCGGTGGAAGCCCATCTGGTAATAGACCTTCGGCACAGCCCAAGCCGCGCCCAGGTCGGGGCGATAGGACGCGTCGGCAGCCAATCGCAGCGCCTGCACGCTGACGCGGTGACACTGGATGTGATCGGGGTGGGGATATCCGCCCTGCTCGTCATAGGTCGTCAGCACATGCGGGCGTAGCATGCGGATCACAGCCACTAGCGGTTCGGCGGCCTGCGCCGGGTCCATCAGCGCGAAGCAGCCGCTTGGCAGTTCCGGCAGCGGGTCACCTTCGGGCAGCCCCGAATCGACGAACCCGAGCGCGTAGTGCTCGACGCCCAGGATCTCGCGGGCCTGAGCCATCTCAGCCTTCCGGATCTCGGCCATGTTCTCCCACACCTCGGGCCGATCCAGCTTCGGGTTCAAGACCGAGCCACGTTCTCCGCCGGTGCAGGTAGCCACCACTACTCGGACTCCTTCGGCCACGTACTTGGCGGTCGTCGCCGCACCCTTCGATGATTCATCATCGGGATGGGCGTGCACGTGGAGGAGCCGCAACCGCTCACCATCGGCCGCCTGCGCAGAGAAGGGAACGCACATGACACAATCTTCGCCCATCGCCGAAGGCGTGGACGCAACTGTAGGTCGAAGCAGGGGTCAGGTTGCCGGAGGTTAGAATGGTGCGATGGTTGAACAAGAGACGGTGTGGTTGACCCGGGACGCGTACGATCAGCTTTCCGCCGAACTGGACCACCTCAAGACTGTCGGCCGACCGCGAGTGTCCGCCAAGATCGCCGCTGCCCGCGAAGAGGGCGACCTGTCCGAAAACGGCGGCTACCATGCCGCCCGCGAAGAACAAGGGCAGATGGAGGGTCGGATCGCCCAACTGGAAGTGATGCTGCGCACCGCCAAGGTCGGCGAGGCACCCCCCAATCCCGACACGGTGGGCGTTGGCACGCTGGTGACGGTGGCGTACTTCGGCGACGAGGACGACACCGAGGAGTTCTTGCTCGGCTCCCGCGAAATGCTCGGCCTTGACACCGACATCGATACCCACGTCTTCAGCCCGCAGTCACCCCTGGGGTCCGCTGTACTCGGCGCGGCCAAGGGCGACACGGTCGGCTTCACAGCCCCCAGCGGCAAGACCATCGAGGTCACCGTCCTCGACGTCGCGTCCTTCAAGGGTTGATCGATCGGCCAGCTGATCGATCAGACGGCCGGCTTCGTCAATCTTGGACGCGAACCACCGCCCGCCCCATCACCACACTGATTTCGAGGGTGGCCGCCCCATTCCCGACCACGTATTCATCGAGGTCGCCGTAGGGCTCGCCAGGCCAACTGATCCGGCCGAGTTGGGTTTGCGAGCGGATGGACACGTTCGCCCCGCGAGTCAGGCGCACCGAGAGGTTCCCCGACTCAACGCGAACGCGCGAGCGTCCTTCGCTGATGGGGCCGGAGATGGTAGCGCCGCCCGCCTGCACCAGGGCATCGGTGACCTCGACGACTCCCTCAAGGTCGGCCGCGCCAGCGCTCACCCGGATTTTGCCTAGCCGCGGCACACCAACCGTGGCCAGCCGACTGCCGGTCACCTCCGCATCCACCGGGATCGCCGGGTTCACTCGAACCACCAGTTCCTTACCGAAGCCGAGGACGCGCAGGTCCTCGACCGACTTGGGTGGACGCACGACGCTGAAACTATCCAGGTTGAGCCCCAACTCGCCCTCCGTGCTGACCTCCAAGGTGACCCCCTGCCGTCGCAGCGTGTGCGGACCCTCGACCGCGATCGTGCCCACCTTAGGGTCGCCCACCAGCCGGACGCGACGGCCCACCGAACGCACGACTAGCCGCTCAACCCCTCGGCTGCCGGTCGGCTGCGGCGGCGCCGCTTCCTGTTGGGGCTCGTCGTGGGGGTGCGGTGCGGTGGCGTCCGAGATGACACTGCTGGCGAACTGTCCCAGCCGCTGGAAGGCGCTGCGAGCGAAGTCACCAGCGTCCTTGAGCACGTCGCCGGCGGCGTTGGCAACGTCGCCCATCTGGACGCTGAACATGACATAGTCGGCGTCGGCCGACTCGCCCTGCTCGGGCGTTGGTTCGGGCGCCTCGTCGCTCGGCTCAGCCTTGGCGGATTCTTCATCAGGGGTGGCCGAACCGTAGACGGGTTGTCCGTAGACCGGGGGCGCCGCGGTCTCGGTGAGCGGCTCGGGTTGGGTCGGTTCGGCGCTGGACTCGTCGCGCAGTGCGCGGGCCGGTGGGCTGTCGTAGAGCGCCTCGAAGCCGACCCGGGGGTGGTCGTCGGGCGACTGCAGCGCATGGATGAGGGCGGCAGCCCGAGCGGCGGTGATCTTGCCGCTGGCAAGCTCTTCGAGGATGTTGTTCAGGTCGGCAGGATCGCTCATGAACCAAATCTAGACGGGCTGCGGGGCAACTTGAACCAAGATCCGGACCTTTCCGGGGTATCCCCCTCCCCGCCGTGAGGCACCCAAGTGGGCAGGTTGACCCGTCTCGTGCCGACATCGTCGGACGCGAAGACTCCTTCCGCACCCCGAATACAGCCGGTCACGAAAGCCACCAGCGGGATCGCGAACAGCGCCCCGGCGATGCCGGCGACGATGGCGCCTGCGGAGATGCCCAGCAGGATCAGCAAGGGATGAATCTCCACCGCCCGGCCCAGCAGCAGCGGCTGCAGCACGTTGGCCTCAATGCTCATCACCGCGATGAAGATACCCAGCATGATCACCGCCTTGACCGGGCCGAGCGTCACCAGCACCACGATGGTGGCCACGGCACCGGCTATGGTCGCACCCAACAGCGGGATGAACGAGCAGACGAAGGTGAACGCCGTGATGGCGAGCCAAAGGTTCGACCCCAGGATCAACGCGCCCAAACCCGCCCCCACGCCGTCGATGCCTGCCACGATGACTGCGGCCCGCACGTACGAACTGAGCGAGGTCCAACCACCGCGCACCGCTGGCTCGATGGTCTTCAGTGTGTAGTCGGGCAGCACTTTCTCGAAGGCACCCGAAATCCGGCGGCCGTCCTTGAGGAAGAAGAACGCCGCGAACAGGCACGTCGCCAACCCGGCGAAGAAGGAGCCCACCCGGGTGCCGGCCGTCGCCGCCCAGGCTGCGATCTCCTGCGTGGAATTGCTGATGTACTGCGCGGCTTGATCCAGCCAAGCTTGCACCTGCTCGTCACTGATCCGCAGCGGACCGGTGCCCAGCCACTCCAGCAGTGCACGGAAGCCCTCCCCTGCAGCGGCCGTCAACTGCGTCCACTGCGCCGCGATCTGGGCGCTGACGAGACCGAGCAGACCAACCAGCACCAAGACCAGCACCAACAGCGCCAGCACAGCAGCCAACCAGCGCGGCAGGCGGTGAGTCTCCAACCAGTTCGTCATCTGCTGCAAACCCGAAGTGAGCAAGACGGCGAGCAGCAGCGGCACAGTGAGTTGGCTCAACAGCGAGCCCGCTTGCCAAAGCAGGACGACCACCGCCACGACCACCAGCAGCCGCCAGCCCCAGCCAGCGGAGACGCGAAGCCATTTCGGGGTGTACTTGATGTCGTCCGACGGCTCGTCGCGGTTGTCCTCGGCGGGATTGGTTCCAGCGGTTGCGGGCATCGGCTACTTCCTTCAGCTAGGTCGCGAACCAGCATAGGGCCTTGACCCACAACCTTGTCTGCGCGCTTGAGTTAGCCTTTGGGGCGTGAGCCGCCTGCCCACCTCCAACCTGCCGCGCGATGTCCATGTGCTCTCGGCGGTGGCCTTCCTGGTGGCAGTCGGTTTCGGGGTGATGGTTCCGGTGCTGCCGGTCTTCGCCCGCAGCTTCGGAGTCAGCCAGTTCGCGGTCGGTGCAGTGATCAGCGCATTCGCCCTGATGAGGTTCCTAACTAGCCCGTTGTGCGGGCCGATCAATCGGCTGATCGGTGAACGGGTGGCGCTCGGTGTCGGCATCGGCATCGTCGCGCTGAGTACGGCCGGGGCGGGTCTGGCCCAGAGCTACCCGCAACTTCTCGTGCTCCGCGGGGTCGGCGGCGTTGGATCGGCGATGTTCAGTGTCTCGGCGATGGTGCTCCTACTCGCCAGCGTCACCGGCGCACAACGCGGCCGGGCTAGCGCCCTGTACTCGGGCGGTTTCCTGTTGGGCGGCATGACAGGCCCGGCGATCGGTGGCGGCCTTGCGGCGATCTCGATCCGGGCCCCGTTCTTCTTCTACGCCTTCACACTCGTGCTCGCCGGCGGGGTCGGGCTGGCGATGCTCGGCAAGCACACGGCCCGTCCCGATGACCACGGCGGTCAACCCGAGATGAGCCTGCGTAAGGCCTGGCAGCAGAGCCGCTACCGGGTGGCCTGCTGGGCGAACTTCGCGTCCGGCTGGCAGGCGCAGGGCGCACGCTCGACCCTGGTGCCGTTGCTGGTGGTGGAGGTGCTCAACCGTGAGCCCGCCTGGACTGGTCTTTCGCTTGCTGTCGCCGCAGTCGTCCAGGCAATCGCGCTGCCCGTGGTGGGACCCCTGACCGACGGCTGGGGACGCAAGCCGGTCTTGGTGGCAGGCCTGATCGCGTGCGGCGTCTCGTCGGCATTCATCCCCTTCGCGCCGGACGTCGGCTGGCTCACGGTGGCGTTGTGCATCTTCGGTGCA
>JAAYVP010000182.1 GCA_012517115.1 Brooklawnia sp.
ACCCCGTCCAACTCGAACAGCCTGCGGAACTGCTTGACCAGCGCGTTGCGCGGTTCGATCAGGATCCGTTCCAGGGCGTGTTCGTCGAGCTTCGGCACCGTGGCGATCATCGGTAGGCGTCCGATGAACTCCGGGATCAAGCCGTACTTCTGCAGGTCTTCGGGACGCACGCCCGCGAACGGGTCATCATCTCGAGGAGCGCGTTGCTCGAGGTTGGCGGTGAAGCCCAAAGGCCGTTGGCCGATCCGGGCGTCGATGATGTGCTCCAGGCCCGAGAACGCGCCGCCGACAATGAACAGCACGTTCGTGGTGTCGATCTGAATGAACTCCTGATGCGGGTGCTTGCGGCCTCCCTGCGGCGGCACCGACGCCACCGTGCCCTCAAGCATCTTGAGCAGTGCCTGTTGGACACCCTCACCTGAGACGTCTCTGGTGATCGACGGGTTCTCTGACTTGCGGGCCACCTTGTCGATCTCGTCGATGTAGATGATGCCAGTCTCGGCCTTCTTGATGTCGAAGTCTGCGGCCTGAATCAGCTTGAGCAAGATGTTCTCGACATCTTCACCGACGTAGCCAGCTTCGGTCAACGCTGTGGCGTCCGCCATCGCGAACGGAACGTTCAGCATGCGTGCCAGCGTCTGCGCGAGGTAGGTCTTGCCGCAGCCGGTGGGACCGATCAGCAAGATGTTCGACTTGGCCAACTCGACGTCGTCGCTGTGCTGGCGGCCACCTGCCAACTGGGCGTGGATGCGCTTGTAGTGGTTGTAGACGGCGACGGACAAGGTCTTCTTCGCCGCGTCTTGCCCGATGATGTAGTCATCGAGGAAGGCCCTGATCTCTGCCGGCCGTGGCAGGTCGGTGCCAGTCTGCACAGGAGTGTCGTCGCTGAACTCCTCTTCGATGATCTCGTTGCACAGGTCGATGCATTCATCGCAGATGTAAACACCGGGACCTGCGATGAGCTTCTTGACCTGCTTCTGGCTCTTGCCGCAGAAGGAGCACTTGAAAAGGTCTCCGCTCTCACCGATGCGAGCCATCGCCCCCTCCTTGTCGAGGTTGTCTCCGGGTCTGCAACCCTAGCGTCCCAGCAAGACGCCAGGGCTGAGATCCGCAGCTACGGGTACTAACGAGTATCTGACACTGAAGTCAGGATGTCGTCGATGATGCCGTATTCGACGGCCTCTGGGGCAGTGAGGAACTTGTCGCGTTCCACATCGCGGCTGATCTTCTCGACGGGCTGCCCGGTGTTCTCGGCCAGCATCTGTTCCATCAGCGTACGAATACGCATGATTTCACGGGCTTGGATCTCAAGGTCGGAAGACTGCCCGTAGGAGCCATCGCCAGACATCGACGGCTGGTGGATCAGGATGCGGGAGTTGGGCAACGCCAGGCGCTTACCCTTCGCCCCGGCAGCGAGGATGACTGCGGCTGCCGAGGCGGCCTGCCCCAGGCAAATCGTCTGGACGTCCGGCTTGATGTAGCGCATCGTGTCGTAAATCGCGGTCAGCGCGGTGAACGAACCGCCGGGCGAGTTCAGGTAGATCGACACCGGACGCTCGGTGTCCATCGACTGCAGGACGAGCAGTTGGCTCATCACCGCGTTGGCGATCTCGTCGCTGATCGGGGTGCCAAGGAAGATGATGCGTTCCTCGAACAGCTTCGTGTACGGGTCAACTCGGCGCACGCCGTAACTGGTGCGCTCTTCCCATTGCGGGATGATGTAGTCCATCCGTGGGTCGAGGCTGCCAGCCGCGTAGGGCAGTTGGGGGAGGTTGGTGCCGGGAATCGGATTCGGGATCATCGTCGTCCTCACTGGTTCGGTGCGTCGGGAGTCTTGATCTGTGACGCACGTTCGAAGACGTGGTCGATGAAGCCGTAGGACTGCGCCTCGTGTGCCGTGAACCAGCGGTCACGATCGGAGTCGCGCTCGATTTGCTCCAGGGACTGTCCGGTGTGCTGGGCGATCAACTGAGCCATCTGCCGCTTGAGGTGCAGCGACTGTTCGGCCTGGATGGCAATGTCGGAAGCGGTACCGCCCAGACCGCCGGACGGCTGGTGCATCAGGATGCGAGCGTGCGGCAGTGCGTAGCGCTTGCCAGGGGCGCCCGCGCACAGCAGGAACTGCCCCATGGACGCGGCCAGACCCATTGCCACCGTGGCGACATCGTTGCTGATCCACTGCATGGTGTCGTAGATCGCCATGCCGGAGTCGACCGAACCACCTGGCGAGTTGATGTAGAGGTAGATGTCTTTCGTCGGGTCTTCGGCGTTGAGCAGGAGCATCTGCGCACAGATCGCGTTGGCGTTCTCGTCGCGGACCTCGGAGCCGAGGAAGATGATGCGGTTGGCCAACAACGACTGGTACACGTTGTCGGTCATGCTGCCCGATGATCCGGCGGCCGCAGCGCGCAAGGTTGTCATGTCTGGAATCACACCATGAACCTACAACGGTCCACTGACAAAACGGAGCCGATCCAAAGGGTGTTCGCTGGCGGCGTGGGTGAGCCGGAAAGGGCTCCACCACCGGACGACGAACGCGCTGGTCGTCCAGCATCCTCACCGATCCCGCCGGTACTGCTCGAGCCAGCCCAGCCCGGCGGTCGTCCCGGCGGCTGGCCGGTACTCGCAACCGATCCATCCGCGGTAGTGGCGGTCGAGGCGCGCGAGCACATACGGGTAATACAGCTCGCCCCGGTCGGGTTCGTGACGATCAGGCACCGACGCCAACTGGACGTGACCGATCCGCGGGGCGACCCGCTCGATCAGGTGGGTGATGTCACCGTCGGTCATCTGCGCGTGGTACAAGTCGAGCAGCAGCCAGGCGTTCGGGTGGTCGACCTCGTTCAGGATCGTCATCGCCTGCGCGACGCTCGACAGGAAATAGCCGGGCATGTCATGGCGGTTGATGGGTTCGATCAGCACTTTGCGGCCACGTGCCTGTGCAGCTTCGGCCGCGAGGCGGATATTGGCGACGTAGGTGCGGCGGCACTGCGGGTCGTCGGCAGGGGCAATACCGGCCATGACGTGCAGCAGCGGACTGCCGATCACTTCGGCATAGGCGAGGGCCAAGTCGACCGACACTGCGAAGTCGCCCTGGCGGCCAGGCAAGGACGCCAGGCCGCGTTCGCCGACGGCCCAGTCACCGGGTGGCATGTTGAACAGGGCTTGCGCCAGACAGTGGGCGTCCAGTTGTTCGCGGATCTGCTGGGGGACGAAGTCATAGGGAAAGGCATATTCCACGGCCTTGAATCCGGCACTGGCGGCGGCGGCGAACCGATCGAGGAAGGGGACTTCGGTGAACATCATCGAGAGGTTCGCGGCGAAGCGTGGCATGGTCGTGGCCTCCGGGGATTCTGTCCATGGTTTGCCGGATGCGGGATGAAAACCGTCGACAAGACTCCCAAAACGCGGGACCATGACGGCTCTCTTCCGTCGGGGCGCTCGTCAATCCGCCGGCTCGTCACCCGGTTCGGCCTCTGCGTCGCTCGGATCGACGGCGATCAAGGCGTTCACCCATCTGGCTTGCGGATCGGCGTCGATAACGAAGGACTTCACCAGCAGAGTCAACGGCAGCGCCAGCAGGGTGCCCAGGCCGCCCAGCACCGCGCTCCACAGCAGCAGCGACACGAACGAAGTCGTGGGCGTCACGCCCACCGATTCGCCGGTGAACCGTGGCTGGATGATCGACTGGACGACGAAGTTGAGCACTGAGTACACCACGATGACCAGCAAGGCGCTCTGCCAGCCGTGGACGAACAGCGCCACCACGGCCGGCGGGATCAAGCCGATCACGAACCCGATGTTGGGGATGTAGTTCGTCAGGAAGCTGAACAGCGCCCAGACCAGCACGAGCGGGATGCCCATAATCGCCAAGGCGATACCGTCCAGCACGGCGACGATCAGCCCGAAGATGGTCGTGACCAGCCAGTAGCGCCGCACGCCCCGCGCGAAGCTGCCCATGGCGACGGCGATCCGGGAACGGGTGACCGAGATCAGCCGGATGCGGCGCTCCAGGCCGGGAGTATCCATGGCCATGAACACGATCGCAGCAACGATGATCCCGATGATGCCCACCGTCCCGGACGCTCCGGAAAGCACGGAGGTTGCGGCGCTGAGCACGCGGGTGGGATCGAGACTACTGAAGATGTTCGATATCGCGGTTGGTTCGAATCCCCAACTCAACACGATGTCGACCACCTGCTCGTAGAGTGCCGTGAACTGCGCGGAATAGTGCGGCAGCAGTCCGATCATCTCGCTGATCGACCAGATCAGACCGACCACGATGGCCAACAAGACCGCGAAAACCGTGAGCGAGACCACGATCGCGCTCAGCCACGACGGGGTGCCCTTACGAACCAACCAGGTGTGCACGGGATAGCCAGTGATCATCAGGTTGAGGGCCAAGAACAGTGGCCCGATGAGGGCCGCGAACTCACGCAAGATCAGCAAGCTGATGAGTGCTGCCGCAATGCCGACTATCACCGCGTTGAATCTTGGTTGGGGTGCCACATCTTGTTGGCCGGACGCCATGGCCACCTCCGAATCGCTGGATTGACTGCGAGCCTACTCCGCGCCGCGGGCCACCTGCTCGACAAGATCTTCCAGAGGGGCAGCCCGCGGTCTCAGGTTCAGTCGTCCGAATTCGGCGTGCGCTGCTGGGCGACCGATTCCTCGTCCTGCTCGTCAGCTGCGGAAGCCTTCACCTTCTTCTTGGTGTCTTTGACCTCCTCCGCGACAGGCGCTGCCTCTTCGGCAGTGACCTCCGGCACGCCAGGCGCCTCAGCGGACTCCTCGTCGACGAACTCCGCGTCGTCCAACTCGACGGCGAGCGTGCCGTTCGGCTGCAGCCGGCTCAGGTCGATGATCGTGCCCGCGGTGTCGGTGAGCTTGACCGCGGCCACCAGCT
>JAAYVP010000015.1 GCA_012517115.1 Brooklawnia sp.
TACGAAGCCGACGGGTTGGAGAAGGCCACGCTTTCCTACCTGAGCAGTGGACGCGTGGCTGAAGTCGAGGGGGAGTTCCGCGACATTCGGGTGGGGATCCGAGATGGTTGGCCGGTCGACGAGGTGCGTGCCCACGTCGACAAGCTCAGCGAGATGGTGACCGAGGACGCCGCAGCGTTAGACGCGCTCGGCGCCAGTGAGTCCATCGGCTGGAGCGGTTTCGTGGCCGCCTTCTTGATCCTGCTGCGCGAGGGGGTTGAAGCGCTTCTCGTCGTCGCCGCCGTCGTAACCTACGTACTCAAGACCGGGCGCCGCGATCAGTTGCGGGGCGTCTACCTGGGCATTGCCGCTGCCATGGCGGTCAGTGTCGGCCTGGCCGTCGCCTTCAGCTCGCTGACCTCAAGCGCCGACCTCGGGATGAGTCAGGAACTCATCGAGGGCATCGTCGGCCTCCTTGCCGCGACCTTGCTGATCTACATCAGCCACTGGATTTTGTCGAAATCCGAAGGCGATGCCTGGCATCGCTACATCAACGCCAGCATCGACAAGCAGGCGAGTTCTGGTGGGCAATGGGCGCTGTTCACCGTGGTCTTCCTCGCAGTGGCCCGCGAGGGGTTCGAGACGATCCTGTTCTTCGTGCCGGTCTTCGGCGCCGCCCGGACGCCCATGGACCACCTGCTGATCTGGCTCGGGATGGCTGCTGCAGTCGTGCTGCTTGCGATCCTGTTCGTCGCGGTGCGTCGTTTCGGCGTCCGTCTGCCGCTGCGCCCCTTCTTCCGCTGGACATCGGTCTTACTGTCGATCCTGGCCATCACCATCGCCGGTGGTGCGGTTAAGGAACTGCAGGACGCGATGGTCTTCGACGCCACACCGGTACCCGGCATCCCACAGGTCGAGTGGCTCGGCCTCTACCCAACGGTCGAGACCCTGTTGGCCCAGGGCATCGTCACCGTCATCGTGATCGTGCTTGCCGTCTGGCAATTCCGCCGCTCGACACTCAGCGCAACAACCAAAGCCCGACAAGAAACCAACGAAAGGGTTGAAGCAACGTGAAGGTCAACTGGAGAATCGCCGTCGGTGCGTCCGCACTGGTGCTCGCGCTGTCGGCTTGTTCGGGGGCATCCACCAGCTCCACTTCCACCGAATCTGTCAGCGCAACGTCGAGCAGCGAGACGGCATCAAGCCAGCAGTCGGGGGCCACGAACGTGGCAGGTATCAACGAGTTGCCGGTCGGCGACTCCGGCCCACAGGCCGCCGGTGACTACCTCGAGGTGAACGCCGTCTACTTCCAGGCGGTCGACATGGAGCACGGCACGATGGCGATGCCAGCAGCCGCGGACTCCGACATGCATTTCGAGATCGACGTCAAGACGACCGAGAAGGCATCGGAGATCGGTTTCGAGGCCGACCAGTTCATGCCATACCTGAAGATCACGCCAAAGCTGACCGAGAAGACCACCGGTGAGGTGATCGATCTCGGCACCTTGATGCCAATGATCGCGGTTGACGGACCCCACTACGGCAACAACATCAAGCTGAAGCCGGGCCTGTACACAGTGGAGCTGACCATCCAGTCGCCCGCCGACGACTTCATGCTGCACACCGGCAACGACACCAGCGCGGTCTCCGGCCGGTTCTGGTCTGAGCCCCTCAAGGTGACGTTCGACAATTTCGAATGGGACGGCCAGCTTCTCTGAGCTGACCTGAGCTGGCCATGCTGAAACTGTTCGTTGCGGCAGCCGAACTTGCTCTGCCCCTGTGCTTGCTCGCAGCGGCGCTCATCGCCAACCGTTCCTACGCGCCGACGTCGCGCCGACGCGTAGGGCGGCTGACGGTGGGTGTCTTCGCGGCCGGTGCTGGCGCAGCGACCGTGGTCGCCTGGCTGCGGCTGGCGACCCGCCATATCCGCCTGCCTGTGGTGAACCTCTGGACTGGCGCGGCCCTGCTGCTCGCCATGGTCGCGTTCGTTGTCGCGCTCTGGCTGATGGGGCACCGCGAGCTGGTCGGCGACGAAGGAGGCTGGCGTCCACGTCTGCTCACTGCCACGAGCCTCACCACACTGTGCCTGGTCGCCTTCTTCTACGGGCTGCCGTTGTTCCTGGCGAGCGACAAGGTCGTCGCCATGGGCGGCACGCTGTTCGCTAGCGACTCGTTGGTCAACCTCATCGGCTACCTGCTGGGCATGGCCGCTGCGGCGTCCGCAGGTCTTGCCTTGGGCATCAGCCTGGGCCGAGTGCCGGGTTTGGTGCGCCAGATCCTGACTACGGTCGTGCTTGGGATCGCCCTGCTCACCCAATGGGCGCCGTTGTACCAGCAACTCGCCAACGCAAGACTCGTGCCTCGCAGTTCGGTGAACTTCCAGGCACTGTTGTGGCTGCAGCGCAACGCCGCATTCATCTTGTGTGCGTACGCAGCCGTGGTGGTGCTGACTGCGGCCATCGCGTTCGCGACGCGCCGACGCAGCGCGCCGGTGGCTGCATCGCACGCCGAGCGGCGCATCGTGGCGGCCGACGGCATCTCGCGTCGGCGGATGCTCGCCTGGTCTACCGCCCTCGGCGCGGGGCTTGCCCTCACTTACACCGTCGGCAAGTCGATTGCCGATGCCGTGCCGGAGTTGTCGCCCATCGAGCCGTCCACGTTGAACGGCGACCGCGTCGAGGTTTCGCTCGAACTGGTCAGCGACGGGCATCTGCACCGCTTCGCTTATCAGGCCACCAGTGGCACCGAGGTGCGGTTCATCGTCGTTCAGAAGAACGCTACTGCCTTCGGCACCGGCTTGGACGCCTGTGAGATCTGTGGGCCGAGCGGCTACTTCGAACGCGACGGCAAGGTCGTCTGCCGAGAGTGTGACGTGATCATGAACACCCAGACCATCGGCTTCCCCGGGGGCTGCAACCCGATCCCGATCGGCTACGAGCTCGCGGCGGGCAAGCTGCTGTTCGAGGTCGCCGAACTGGAACGCCAGGCGAAGGTATTCAGCTGAGATGTTCTTCTTCCGGATGATCGCCAAAGCGCTGCGTCGCCAACTCGGCAAGCGGGTCATGATCGCGGTCACCATCGCGCTGGGCGCCGCACTGACCACGTCGATGATGGCAGTTCTGCTCGACATCGGCGACAAGGTCAAGCAGGAGCTGAGCAGCTACGGTGCCAACATCGAGGTGACGCCGAAGGGGGCGTCGGTGGTCTCCGAGATCTACGGCACCCAAGGATCGCCCAGCGGTGCGCTGCAGGAAGCTGAACTGCCGCGGCTGAAGTCGATCTTCTGGGCTTACAACATCGAGGACTTCGCGCCATACCTGGGTACCGAGGCGAACCCAGTGGGTGAAGTCGAGCCAGCCCATATCACCCTTTACGGAACCTGGTTCGACCAGACGATGCAACTCGAGATCGGCGAACCCGTTCAGACCGGTCTGCAGCGGCTGCGCAGTTGGTGGGACGTGGACGGCGCATGGGCGAGCGACGAGGATCCCGGGCAGGCCATGGTCGGGGTCACTCTGGCCGAGTCGCAAGGCTGGTCCGTCGGCGACACACTCGAAATAACCGGCGTCGAGGCCGCGACAACGCTACGGATCGTCGGTATCTTCCACGCCGGCGGCGAGGAAGACGGCGTCGTCTACGTCCCCCTCGCCACTGCGCAGGCATTGACCGGGCGCCCGGGCGAGATCGACCGCATTGAGGTGCGGGCCATCACCACCCCCGAGAACGAGCTATCGCAGCGAGCCGAGCGCGACCCGTCCAGTCTGTCGGTTGCGGACTGGGAGACGTGGTACTGCACCGCGTACGTGTCATCAATCTCTTATCAGATTGAAGAGGCCTTGACCGATGCCGTTGCCAAGCCAGTGCGGCAGGTGGCCGACAGTGAGGGCGCGATCTTGGAGCAGACCCAACTCATCATGGCGCTCATCGCACTGCTGGCGATGGTCGGCTCTGCTCTCGGCATCGCCAATCTGGTGACCGCGAGCGTGATGGAGCGGGCACCTGAGATCGGGCTGCTCAAGGCGATCGGGGCGCGCAACGCTTCCATCGTGGCGCTGATCCTCGCTGAGACGCTGCTGGTCGGTCTGGCCGGCGGTGCAGTGGGTTTCGCGCTCGGGATCGGCTTGGCGCAGGTGATAGGTCAGCTGGTCTTCTCGTCCTGGATCACA
>JAAYVP010000183.1 GCA_012517115.1 Brooklawnia sp.
AAGCCCGGTCTTCTTCTGCTCACCATTCAGCTACTCCAATGCGGCTTGAGTCGGCGCGACGGCCGAACCGGTTGATGGGCTGTAGCCCGCTGCGCGCAGCCCTCGTGGCTCCGCGCAGGGCTCGCGCATCCCCGATGGACATGGGGTGGCGCGAGCTTTCGCGAGCCTAACATTCTGGGTTCCCGCACAAGCTGATCTGGTGCGGGAGTCGCCAAAGCGCTGCTGCCGGTCGTTGGATTGCACTTCCAG
Source organism: Brooklawnia sp. (assembly GCA_012517115.1). Taxonomy (GTDB): domain Bacteria; phylum Actinomycetota; class Actinomycetes; order Propionibacteriales; family Propionibacteriaceae; genus Brooklawnia. Next base: position 250 of record JAAYVP010000183.1, read on the forward strand.
CAGCGATCAGCGCGCGTCACGGTGACCGCAAAGTCGTGGACCCAAGGCCGACATGACCTCCAGGCCGTCGAGGCATCATGGAGACCAGAAGGGGGATCGTCATGGGCATCACGTTCAACCACACCCTGGTTCATGCGACCGACAAGCACGCATCCGCCAAGTTCCTGACCGACATCCTCGGGCTTGAGCCACCCACCACCCACGGTCCGTTCGTGGTGGTACAGGTCGGCGACACGTCACTGGACTTCGTCGACGACCATGTCCCCGGCGGATTCCAGCCCCAGCACTATGCCTTCCTCGTCCCCGAGGACGAGTTCGACGCCATCTGGGAGCGCATTCAATCCCTGGGTCTTGCCTACTGGGCCGACCCATTCCACCGGAAGGAGGGTCAGATCAACCACAACGACGGTGGACGAGGGCTCTACTGGACAGATCCTGACGGCCACAGCCTCGAGATCATCACCGTTCCCTACGGGGGACGGGTGGCTTCAGCTTGGAAAGCCAATTGAAGGGCCCCGCCGACGCCGACCCCCGGCTGCCTCACTATGATGTCCGCCATCGGAACCTTCAGACGGTCACCCGGGATGAGCCGCGCTCGATTGGCCACCCGAGGCGGCATGGCAGAGGCAGGCAAGGATGAGCGAGATCGCCGTGCTGGGCCACGGCCGCAAAGCTTGCCGTCTGAGTCCTGCCGCGACTGATCACCGATCACTGCCCAAGCAGGACCGCCGTCCGTTCCGCACCAGATGCAGGGCCGCCGATCCGACCACTCGTCGAACCCGGACCAAGACCAATAGGGAGTGTCATCGTGGACCAATCCGCCCGTTACGCCGACCTGAGCCTCACTGAAGAAGACCTCATCGCAGGTGGCAGGCACATCCTTTGCGCCTACAAGATGAAGCCCAAGCCAGGGCAGGCTTATCTTGAAGCCGCGGCGCATTTCGCCGCCGAGTCGTCGACCGGCACCAATGTTGAGGTGTCAACCACAGACGATTTCACCAAAGGCCTGGACGCGCTGGTCTACCACGTGGACGAGGCCACCGAGGAGATGCGGATCGCCTACCCGCTCGACCTGTTCGATCGAAACATCATCGACGGCCGGATGATGATGGTCTCGTTCCTGACGCTGACCATCGGGAACAACCAGGGCATGGGCGACATCGCGTACGCCAAGATGTACGACTTCTACGTCCCGCGCCGGGCGATCGAACTGTTCGACGGGCCCTCGGTCGGCATCGCCGAGCTTTGGCGGATTCTGGGTCGTCCAGTGGTCGACGGCGGCTACATCGCTGGCACCATCATCAAGCCCAAACTCGGTCTGCGGCCGGAGCCCTTCGCTGAGGCCGCGTACCAGTTCTGGCTCGGCGGCGATTTCATCAAGAACGACGAACCGCAGGGCAACCAGGTCTTCGCTCCGTTGCGCAAGACCATCCCACTGGTCTACGACGCGATGAAGCGCGCGATGGACGAAACCGGCGAGGCCAAGCTGTTCAGCGCGAACATCACCGCCGACGACCACTCCGAGATGATCGCGCGCGGCGAGTACATCCTTCAGGCCTTCGGCCCGGACGCCGACAAGGTCGCCTTCCTCGTTGACGGATTCGTTGGCGGACCCGGGATGGTCACCACAGCGCGCCGCTACTTCTCCCGCCAGTTCCTGCACTACCACCGGGCCGGTCATGGCATGGTCACTTCGCCAAGTTCCAATCGTGGTTACACGGCCTACGTGCTGGCCAAGATGGCGCGCCTGCAGGGCGCCTCCGGCATCCATGTCGGCACCATGGGTTACGGGAAGATGGAAGGTGCCCGCGACGACACCGCGATCGCCTACATCTGCGAGCGTGAAGAGTTCCAGGGGCCGGCTTACTTCCAGAAGTGGTATGGCACGCGCCCGACCGCCCCGATCGTGTCAGGCGGCATGAACGCACTCCGACTCCCTGGTTTCTTCGCCAATCTCGGTCACGCCAACGTGCTCAACACAGCTGGCGGTGGCTCGTACGGTCACCTGGACGGGCCCGCTGCGGGCGCCAGGTCACTGCGTCAGGCACATCAGTGCTGGGAGGCCGGCGCCGACCCGATCGAGTGGGCGAAGCAGCATCGCGAGTTCGCACGCGCCTTCGAGTCATTCCCACACGATGCCGACGCGATCTTCCCGGGTTGGCGTCAGCAACTGACGAACTTGGGCTGACTCGTCACATAGGTCGCGAGTCGTCGCGGCGGACACGAAAAGGAGGACCATGACTGCGCGAACCTATGTCCAGTACTTGCTGGACGTCGGCAGGTCGGGCGAGCAACACGGTGAGTTCGCCCACATCCTCAGTGCGGTGGCGGTGATGGTGAAGCAGACAGCCGGCATGCTGAGCCGCGGCTCGTTGATTCTCGACCAACTGCCCCGATCGACTCCGCGCAGCGCCAAAGAGGTGAACCGTGGCGTGCGGCGGCTGGCGACCCGGGCTCTGTTCGCACATACCGAACAGGTGGAGCAGCTGGCGGCGATCTCGCTGTCGGGCGATCCTGCCATCTATCCGGTGTCTGAATCGGGCCGGTACCTGTTGCTGTTCGAAGCGTTGCATGGGCTGGGCAATCTGATCGACAACATGACCGTCGGTACAGCGTTTTCGATCTTGGAACGTCAGAGCGATTCAGGGGCGGTCACCGAGGCCGACTTCCTGCAACCGGGTTCCCGGCAGGTCAGCGCAGGAATCGCGTTGTTCGGGCCGCGCACGGTCATGTTGGTGACGACTGGGCACGGGGTTGATGAGTTCACCCTCGACCGCGAACTGGGCAACTTCATGCTGACACGCTCTCAAGTCACGATCCCGGCCAGCGCAGGCGTCTTCTCGATCAACGCCGCCGATTCACCGCACTGGCCGGGCCCGGTGAAACGTTACGTCGATGAGTGTGTGCAAGGCGAGGAAGGGCCGCGCGGCCAGGGATTCAGCATGCGCTGGAATGCGTCGGCGTTGGTTGGGGCATTCCGAGTGCTCAACAGTGGTGGTCTGTTCCTGATTCCCGACACCGGGCAGCCGACGGGCTGGCGGGCGCCGTTGTTGCACAACGCGGCGCCACTTGCCCTGCTCGCCGAACAGGCCGGCGGTCGGTCGTCCACCGGGACCCAACGGGTCCTCGACGTGACTCCCACCTCGCTCGATGCGCGCACCCCATACTTCCTGGGCAGCACCTCAGAGGTGGAACGGATCGAGCGCTACTTCGCCGAGCATGAGCAGGGGCAGGACGCCCAGCCGTCATACCCGCTGTTCCACAACCGCGGTTTGTTCGTCGACTAGCAGGGGAGAAGCACAACGTGTCACGAAAACATCCAGTGGTCGCGATCACCGGTTCGTCCGGTGCCGGGACCAGCACGGTCACCGATACCTTCCAGCAGATCTTCGAACGTGAAGGAATCAAGGCCGCCATCGTCCATGGCGACGCATTCCACCGCTACGACAGGGCGGGGATGAAACGAGCCCGTCAGGAAGCGGCCGACGCTGGCAGGCCCGAGTTCAGTCACTTCGGCGCTGAAGCCAACCTCTTCGAAGATCTGGAGGCACTGTTCCGCCAGTACGGTGAGAACGGCACCGGGAAGATCCGCGACTACGTGCACGACAACGAGGAAGCGGCGTTCTACCGGCAGCCACCCGGCACCTTCACCACCTGGCAGGACCTGCCCGCGGGCACCGACCTGCTCTACTACGAGGGTTTGCACGGTGCGGTGCAGACCGACACAGTGGACGTTGCCCGCCACGTGGACCTTCGGATCGGCGTGGTACCCATCATCAACCTGGAATGGATCCAGAAACTGCACCGCGATCGCACCAAGCGTGGTTACTCCACCGAGGCGGTCACAGACACGATTCTGCGCCGGATGCCCGACTACGTGCACTACATCGTGCCGCAGTTCAGCAACACTCACATCAACTTCCAGCGGGTCCCGATCGTGGACACGTCCAATCCGTTTATCGCGAGTTGGATTCCGACGCCCGACGAGTCCATGACCGTGATCCGGTTCGCCGACCCACGTGGCATCGATTTCCCGTACCTGTTGTCGATGATCGACGGCTCGTTCATGTCGCGGGCGAACAGCATTGTCGTCCCGGGCGGAAAGATGCCGCTCGCCATGCAACTCATCCTCACCCCGTGGATCTGGCGATTGGTGGAGAACGCCAGGAAGGAACGCGCCCGGTAACAGGCGGGTCGACCTGCACGAGGCGAAAACCCACGGGCCACTGACTGACTCGTGGGTTCTCGTCCGTTCGTCGGTGGTAGCCGACGCTGAGCCGACGAGTCAGCGCAGGTCGGCGCCGAGGCGTCCGTACCGCTGCAGGATCTGTGGCACCTGGTAGTGCATGGTTTCGTACACTGCCTTCGCCTCTTCCGAGACCACGATGCGAGTTTCTGCGGAGTCGCCGCGGAGCAAGTTGTAGCCGTCCTGCAGGTTGTCGACGACCCCGAGAGCAACCGTGCCCAGAATCGCCGCTCCCAGCCCGGATCCCTCGGCAGCACCGGTGACGACGAGTGGCCTGTTGAACACACCGGCCACCACGTCCCGCCACAACTGTGACCGGAACACCCCACCAGTTGCGCGCACCTCGTCCACCCGGTTGATCATGCGCAACCGCCGGAGGATGGTCCACAGCTGGTAGGCGACGCCCTCGACGCCGGCTCGCAGGAAGTGATCGGGCGTATGTGCCTGGCGCACGTGCACGAAGGCGCCGCGGATCTCGGAGTCCCACAACGACGCCCGCTCGGCGACCAGATAGGGGATCATCACCAAGCCATCCGAGCCGGGCGGGATCGCCTCCGCGCGACGGCAGGCCGTGGCGTCGTCACATCCCGGGGCGTAGGTCTGGGTGAGCCAGCGCTGCACCAGGCCACCGTTGCTGACCGCACCGCCCGCCACCCAGACGTCCTTGGTGAGCGCGTAGCAGAACAACCCCGAGACCACGGCAGGTTTGCGAACCACCATGCGCACCGCACCGCTGGTGCCGATCGACAGGCCAGCCTTGCCCGGTTCCAGCGCGCCGGTGCCGAGGTTACCCAATGGGCCGTCGCCAGCACCGAGCACAACCGGCAGACCCGCCGAAAGACCGACCCGCTTGGCGGCGTCCGCGCTCAACGGCAGCGTGTCAGTGGTGGCGAGAATACGGGGCAGCTGGTCGGGGCGGACGCCGGTCAATTCGATGGCTTCCGGATTCCAGTCGCCGGTCTCCATATCGAGCATTCCGCTGCCGGACGTGCATGAAAGCTCGGTGACCACCTGACCGGTGAGGTTGACCAGGATCCAGTCCTTCAAGCCGATCCAGCGGTCGGTCAGCCTGAGGATGTCGGGACGCTCGTCGCGGAACCAGCACAACTTGACCAGCGGAGACATCGGGTGGGTCGGGGTGCCGCTGGTGTAGTGCAGGCGGGGTCCGGTGGCGTGCTCGTTGAGCGTGTTCGCCTGCTGCCAGGCGCGCGAATCCGCCCACGTGAGTAGCTCGGTGACCGGACGCAGGTCGGAATCGATGCCCAGCAGGCCATGCATGGCGGTGCTGATCGAAATGCCGATCACCCGTGCGGCGTCCAACTGCGAGACCGCATCGCGCATCGCCTCCAGCACCCCTTGGGCGATGGCATCCGGATCCTGGGTGTGCCAGCCGGGCTGGGGATTGAGGAGCGGGTATTCGCGGGACGCGGTCAGCCGCACCTTCCCGTCCAGCGAAAACGCGGACGCCTTCGCCGCTGTGGTCCCGACATCCAGGCCCAGGATGATGTCGTTGGCTGCGTTCACGGTAGACCGCTCCCTCCGTTGGATGCTGACATCAGCAGCGTAGGGCCCCGAGCCCGGTCCCGGGGCG
>JAAYVP010000016.1 GCA_012517115.1 Brooklawnia sp.
CAGGCAGACGCCTTCTGCCATTCGATGGTGCGCTCCTTGGTGGGAGCCCTTTGGGCTGTGGGTTGTCGACGGCGCGACGAGGCCTGGCTGCAGACGGTGATGATGCATCCCACCAGGCATGGTGACATCCACGTCATGCGTCCCGAAGGCCTCTGTCTGGAGGAGGTAGGGTACCCACCGGACGCCGACCTGGCCCAGCGTGCTGCGCAGGCGCGCGAGTTGCGCAGGCTGCCCGAGTCCGCTGGACAACCATGAGCCACTACTTCCACACACCGGCTGGCCAGGCTGCGCGGCACCACGTGCAGGCGATCATCTGGGGACGCGAACTGCACCTCATCTCGGCACCGGGCGTCTTCAGCGCGCGTCGCCTCGACACCGGCACCCAGGTACTCTTCCGCGCCACCGCACCGCCGACCGTCGACTGCCGAAGGGTGCTTGACCTCGGCTGCGGCTTCGGGCCGATCGCGATCGCTCTAGCCACCCACTGCCCCTGGGCCCAAGTCGACGCCATCGACGTCAATGACTTGGCGCTGCAGTTGACCCGCGAGAACGCGCAGTTGCATGGTGTCGCCGACCGGGTGCGGACAGCGCGTCCCGAACTGTTGCCCGCCAATGCCGAATACGACGAAATCTGGTCCAATCCGCCGATCCGGATAGGCAAGCAGGCCCTGCACGAGCTCTTGCTGACCTGGCTGCCCCGGCTGCGCCCAGGAGGGGTGGCCTGGCTGGTGGTCGGCAAGAACCTGGGTGCCGACTCGCTGCAACGATGGCTGGACGAGCAAGGTTGGCCGACGACCCGCGTGGCCTCCGCCAAGGGCTTCCGCGTCCTGCGCGTCACGCGAAGCACATCAGTCGTGGTTGACAACGTCGCGGAATAAACGGGGGCCGGGAGTCGCTATCCCTTTACAGCGAAGCCGGCCGTCGCCGGTTCGAGAACAGACGTCCGTCGAGAGAGGAAGCGAAAGCGACCATGGCCATCTACACCCTGCCAGACTTGGACTACGACTACGGCGCCCTTGAGCCACACATCAGCGGCGAGATCATGCGGTTGCACCACGACAAACACCACAAGGCGTACGTGGACGGCGCCAACACGGCCCTGGAGAAGTTGGCCGAGGCCCGCGCGAAAGGTGACTTCGCCAACGTCAGCAAGCTCGAAAAGGACCTCGCCTTCAACCTCGGCGGCCACGCTAACCACAGCGTCTTCTGGAAGAACATGACCCCCGACGCGCCTGAGCGTCCTGAAGGCGACCTGGCTGCGGCCATCGATGAGTACTTCGACAGCTTCGAGGCCTTCCGCAAGCAGTTCGGAGAGGCCGCCAAGTCGATCCAAGGCTCGGGCTGGGGCGCGCTCGTCTATGACCCGATCGCCGGCAGGCTGAACACCCTCGCCTTCTACGACCAGCAGAACAACATGCCGGTCGGCTCGGTGCCGCTGCTGCTGTTGGACATGTGGGAGCACGCGTTCTATCTGCAGTACAAGAATGTGAAGGCTGACTACGTCGAGGCGTTCTGGAACGTCGTCAATTGGCACGACGTCGCCGAGCGTTTTGCCAAGGCAGCGAAGTAACCCGGGTTGATCGAGCCGAGTGCCCCCGCAGACCCGCGGGGGCACTTTTTCATGCTGTCGATCAGGTCCGACCGCCGCGAACTAGAACAACTTGGCAACTTTCTTAGCGTTTCTTGGCGTTTTCTCAGGTTCAGATTAGACTGACGACAACGAAGTCACCAGACTCTCGCGCTGCCACCCATGGCAGCCGTCAACCAGGAGAAGAACCCGATGAAGAAGCCTCTTGTCGCGACCATCGCCGGTGCCGTCGCCTTGGTGTCCGTCGGCGCGGGCAGCCTCGCCAGCGCAATGGACAAAGCCATCACGCTGCGGGTTGACGGCCAGGCCCAAGAGGTGCACGTCTGGGGCAGCACCGTCGAGGACGCACTTGCGGCGCACTCCCTCGAACTCACTCCGCGCGACGAGGTCAGCCCCTCCACCGACACTCCGATCGCTGACGGCAGCATCGTCGACGTCCGCTTCGCACGTCCTGTCACCGTGATCGTGGACGGCGAACTGAAAGAATTCTGGACCACCGCCACCACCCTGGGCCAAGCGCTGGCCGAGATTGGCCTGCATGACACCGCCACCCGGCTCTCTGTGGCGCGGACCTCCCCACTCGGCCGGGAGGGCATGACCTTGGCCGCAGTCACCCCCAAGGAGGTCAATCTCACGATCGGTAAGGACTCCATGACCGTGCGCTCAACTGCGTCCGATGTGCTGAGCCTGCTGATTGAGAATGGCGTCATCATCGACTCGGACGACCGGGTCAGCCCATCGGTCGTCACGCCGTTGACCGCCGGGATGACCGTCACCTTCCATCAGGTCGAGGTCAAGGAGGAGTCCGGTGAGCAAACCATCGACTTCCAGACGGTGACGACTGAGGATGCCACCCTCGCCAAGGGCACCGAACGGGTGAGCGTTGAGGGCCAGCAGGGCACCCGGCATGTGGTCTGGGAGGTCGTCTACGTCGATGGAGTGGAGGAGTCCCGCGCGGTCCTCCGCGAGGATGTCGTCTCAGCCCCGGTCGATCGGGAGGTCACCGTGGGCACTAAGACGTCCGCCGGCGGCTCAGCCGGAAACACGACCTACACGGGCAGCCACACCGACTGGATGGCCGCGGCAGGTATCGCAGCGTCGGACTATTCGGCAGTCGAGATCCTGGTCCAGCGCGAGTCGAGCTGGAACCCGAACGCGGTGAATCCGACCAGTGGCGCCTGCGGCCTCACCCAAGCCTTGCCGTGCTCGAAGCTCGGCCCCAACTGGAACGATCCGGTCGTCGCACTGGCGTGGGGTGACTCCTACGTCAAGGGACGCTACGGCAGCTGGCAGGCGGCGCTGGCTCACAGCTACGCCAACGGCTGGTACTGATACAAGGAATCACTGAACTGATGAACAAACCAATTGCGATGGCGGTTGCCGCTATGGTCGCCGCCACCTCCCTCGGGCTGGGCGGTTTCGCCAGCCACATGAACAAGGACATCGTCCTCACCGTGGACGGCCAATCTGAAGCCGTCAGCGTCTGGGGCAGCACTGTGCAGGACGCGCTGGAGGCCAACGACATCACCCTCGGCGCTCATGACGAGGTCGCGCCGAGCGTCGACGCCCGGATCGCCGACGGCAGCGTCGTCACGATCAGGTATGGGCGTCCGCTCACCGTGATCATCGACGGCGTCGAGAAAACCTTCTGGACCACCGCGACCACTGTGGACGCCGCCCTGACCGAGATCGGCCTGCACAGCTCGTCAGCCCAACTGTCGATCAGCCGCTCCATGGCGCTGGGCCGCGAGGGCCTCACCCTCACCGCCACCACGCCCAAAGATGTCCTGGTCAAGGTTGATGGCAAAGAACTCGCAACCACCTCGGCAGCACCCGATATCGCCGGCCTGCTGAAGGACGCTGGCGTCGAACTGGGCGCGCAAGACCGGGTGACACCGGGTCTGGCTGAGGCGGTGACAGCCGGCATGGTCATCTCAGTGCAGCGTGTGCAGGTGGTCGAGGAGACGACTACCGAACCGATCGACTTCCAAACCGAGACCACCGAAGATCCGAACCTCAGCCAAGGCACGACCACCGTGACTACCCCCGGCCAGGAGGGTGAGAAGAACGTCGTCTACTCCATCGTCCGAGTCGACGGGGTCGAGGAATCCCGCACTGTGGTGAGCGAAGAGGTCACCCGCCAGCCGGTCAACAAGCGAGTCACGGTGGGCACCAAGGCAGCGCCGGCGGCGCCCGCGGTGGCCAATGGCAGCACTTGGGACGCCATCGCGCAATGCGAGTCGGGCGGCAACTGGGCGATCAACACCGGCAACGGCTACTACGGCGGTCTACAGTTCTCCGCCACCACGTGGTTGAACTTCGGCGGCGGCGTTTACGCCCAGACCGCGAACCTTGCCACTCGCGAGCAGCAGATCGCGATCGCGGAGAAGGTGCTTGCTTCGCAGGGCTGGGGCGCCTGGCCGGCCTGCAGCGCCGCGCTTGGACTGCGCTGACCCCAAACTTAGTCCCCCCCTGAGGTCCCCGGCGGTCCCCCCCTGACCGCCGGGGACATCCTGCTTTTCCGGCGATGCCCACGCGGCTCGCACAAACAGTGACGGTCAATCAACTAGTGGCAGCACTGACTGATGGCGGAGTTCCGGGTGCAGGTGCGCGGCGTGAGTTGGCGGCGAGAACTACTGTCGGGGCATGGCAACGCCACTGGACACTCGCGTCCCGCCACCAGTGTGGACGCTCGGCATGGCAGCAGCCCAGTGGCTGCTCGCAGGATGCCCCGACTATCGCCGCCGCCCCGGACCGGCGCGTTTCTTGTTCGCCGGTGTCGTTGGTACCTTCAGTGCTGCCGTGGGCATCGCGGCCGTTCAACAGTTCGTGGCCAGCGGCACCACTGTCCATCCCGGCTCTCCGGAGCACGCCAGCGTACTCGTGACGGATCGGATCTACCAGTACACACGCAACCCGATGTATCTCGCCCTGACCGGTGCATTGGTCACCAACTCCGCCTGGCTAGGGTCAGTACGCACTGTGCTGCCGATCCCGGCATTCACGGCGATCCTAACTGCTTTTCAGATCCTGCCTGAGGAACGCGCCCTGCAGGAGAGGTTCGGCAGCCCGTACCAGGATTACCGTCGGCAGGTCCCCCGCTGGCTGGGCAGGCGTCGCTAGGGGTGCGACCCGAGCCGTTCGGTGGCACACCATCGACTCACGATTCGATCAGTCAGCGGGTACCAACTGGCCGTCGCGAGCCAAGTAGGCGTCCATGGGATCGTCGGGATCTTCGTCGTAGATCTCGCCACCGTCCCGGTCGCCGGATTCAGCTGCCGACTTGTGCGGCATCAGCAGCAGGTACGATAACAACTCGGTGTCGCCATCAGGGGCTGCAAATCAAGTTGGCAAATGCTGTTGAGAGGCAACTAGTGCCTCCGGCGGCTCCTACGGCTCCGAGGCTGCGCTCGCGGTGGCAGTCGCGCTGCTGGGGTGCCCCGGTAGCGCCGCGTTGGATCCCGATGCTGTTGCGCCGCAGGCCGACAGCAGCGCACATACCGCTGCCAAGACGATTGACCGCAGCAGTGACGGTCATGCCTCGCTGCATCTGACCCTGCTCGTGCAGGCTAGCAGCAGGAATCCGACCGCCACAGGGCCGTCGGTGTATGAAATCGTGCGAAGAAAGAACCGACGCCCAAGCAGCATCCACTGCCCGCGTGGCCAGGAGATGGGTAGTTGGGCCGCCCCTAGCCGCTCGGACCGACGCTAGCTCTGGTCGTGGAACCCCCGGTACAACCAGCGCGGCACGGGTTTGCCAGTCAGCATCGACTTCCACACCTGGCAGGTGACTGGCGCGGCCAACGCAAGCCTGATGTTGATG
>JAAYVP010000184.1 GCA_012517115.1 Brooklawnia sp.
GATCTGCTGGCGACTGACCGCGGCATCAGCCGCCATGAGGTCGTCGTGCTCGGGGATTCGCTGAACGACGCCGAAATGATCCAATGGGCCGGTCTGGGTGTGGCGATGGCCAACGCCGATCCAGAGGTGCAAGCGTTGGCCGACGAGGTCGCGCCCGCCAACACCGACGACGGGGTCGCATGGGTCATTGAGCGGCTGCTGGGGTTGTGACCCGGGAGCACTAAAGTTGGGGCCATGCCCAGCCCGACGCGTCCCTCGCTGCCTTCCGCCGCCCTGTCGTGGCTGGTCGGTGACGAGCCAGTCCGCATCCTGGCACTGGGCTGCTCGCCAGGCATGATCGGCCGGCTGACCGCGCTCGGACATAGCGTTCTGGCAGTGGACGCAAACCCGGCGCGGGTTGCCCGAATAGCGTCCGCCTTTCGTGGACACGAACACGTGACGACGGTGGTTGGACGACCGGATGAGTTGCCGCTGCAGCCGTGTGTTGCCCAGGTGGTGCTACTGCAGGGCCGGCTGCATCCCCAACCGAGCGGGCAGCCGATCAGGCAGCATGCCGCCCACGGCCAGCTCAGCCGCTGCCTGCAGTCGGGTGGCTGGGTGGCCGGCTGGCAGATCGTCCGCGACGACACCGTGCCGTGGGTGCGTCGCCTGATCACGCTGATGCGCCGCACCGACCCGGAGGCGATGTCCGGCGAAACAACCGACGAGCACGCCGATTTGTTGGCCAGTAAGTACTTCCCGCGTATCGAGCGCCGTGACTTCCGCTTGTGGGTGCCGATCACCAGGGCAAACCTGGTCGAGATGGTCACCAGCCAAATCGGTGTCAGCAGAATGGACGAGCGGTCCCGCCGGCAGCTGGTTGAGGACGCGAACGAGATCTTTGACGCCGCCGCCCGGATCTCGGAGTTGCGGTTGCCCTACCAGCTGCGCTGCTGGCGGGCTCACGTCGACCACCACGAACTGACCCAGCCGATCAGCTTCTCGGACGGCTCGCTGGTGATCCCGATCTGAGTGGCTACCTGATCTGTCCGACTGGTCCAGCGTCGCCGCCACCTTCCGGCAACTGCTTGACAGCCTGCCATGGTGTGGCGGCCGACCACCGGTCCGGGCTTTCCCAGGGCCTGGCCTGACTCAGCCGAGAAGCCAATTCGACGTCGATCTCGCCGCAGGGTCGATGGGTTTCCCATGCCGCTCGTCCGCCGGTGAACCACGGCACTAGGCTGGTCGCGGATTGTCGCGCACGGCCGAATGCGGCGACCCAAACGCAGAAGGGGACCAGAATGGCTGAACGTCCAAGCGCCAGTGACTACCTCCAGGTGTTGAAGACCACGGTGCCGAACATGGTCGACCAGATCGGCGAACTGGCCAAGGCGGAATTGAAGCCGGCCGCCAAGCATGGCGGTATCGGTGCAGGCGCCTTGGGTGGTGCAGCGGTCGTCGGGCTCACAGTGCTGAAGCTCCTGATGCTGACGTTCGCCTTCGCGTTGTCGATGATGTACCACGAGTTGGCGGGCTTCAATCCGCTTACTGCGCTGACGCTCGGCTTCTTGACCACCGCGGTACTGGGGTTGATCATCGTGGCGGTCTTCGCGCTGTTCGGCCGGAACCAGGTCATGAAAGTTAAGGCACCGTCAGCCACCATCGCCGAGGCCCGAGCCAGCTTGGGCGCGATCACCGATGCGATCGAGAACGGGGTCGCCGACGCCCAGCAGCGGCGCATCCCCACCGACGCGATCGAAGTCACGGGATCGGCGAAACTACCCAAACGCCGCACCGACCACTGGTCGGAGTAGACCCGAAGCCAGCCACCCAGAGTTGTTGCTCGCCCGCCCAGCGGCTGGTGAGGGACTTCGCCAACCCGGATCAGCCCACTGACAGTTGGCTGATCCGGCTTCAGCGTGGTTGTCGGTCGCGCTGGAACCTGTTGGGTACTGCCACCACACGGTTGGTGTCCCAAGGACGCCACCAGCCGCCCAGGCGCAGCAGCGCATCGGTCAGGTAGGCGGTGAAGCCCCACAAGAATGCGTCCCCGAATTGCCAGGCTGGACCTGTGTGTCCTTGGGGATGCCTGGAGGTGATCCTGTTCGCCGGGTCTGCTAGCTCGCGAACACTCCACCGATGGATCGCAGCCACCTCCAAAGGACTCGCGAGCACGAGCGGATCATCGCCCGACCAGGTGCCGACCACAGGGGCCACGTCGTAGCTTGAGACCGGCAGTCGGGTGGCCGGGAGCTGTCCGATCACCGCCACCTGGGTGGGCGGCAGCCCAACCTCTTCCCAGGTCTCGCGCAGTGCGGCGGCCGCCGCGTCCGCGTCCTGTGGTTCGAAACCACCGCCGGGGAAGGAGATCTGACCCGCGTGGGTGCGCATCCGGGCGGAACGCTCAGTGAAGAGCAGGTCAGGCGTGTCGTTGTCTGACAACAGCAGCAGCACTGCGGCGCGGGGCGCTCCCTGCGGGCGTCGGTCAGCTGCCACCCGCTCAGCCAGCCTGGGATCTGACAGCCCCTCAATCAACAAATCAAAACGCGTACTCAACCCGCCACCTCCGCCGTCTTCACCAATCGCCCGGCCTCCACAGGATCGGTAGGGCCGATGCCGAAACTCGGGCATTTGGCGGCCACCGGGCAGGCGCCGCAGGCCGGTTTCTTGGCATGGCAGCAGCGTCTGCCGTGGAAGATGAGC
>JAAYVP010000185.1 GCA_012517115.1 Brooklawnia sp.
CTGTGGGACCAAGTCGACGACCCGGAACGGATCCTGGGACGGTACGACGAGGTGCTCAACCGCGCCGCGAAGGCCAACAACTGGCTTGGGGATCACCTGCGGGCGTCCCGCTTGATCGATGCGAGCATCGCGGCCATGCCCGCCGAAACACCACCCTCCGAACGGGCGGAGCGCCTAGTGCAGCGCGCACATGCCCTGAAGTTCGCCGGGTTGCCCGGTGCCGAAGTTGCTCTCAACGAGGCACTTGAGCTGATCAGCGATGAGCCTGCCAGCCCGGTGCTGGCCCGCGTCCTCGACTTGCAGGCCAATGTCGCCATGCTGCGTGGCGATTTCCAGGAGGCGTTGGAGCTTTGCGAGCGAGCGATCCCGATCGCTGACCGATTCTCCCCTCCCGGTGATCCGCTTCCCGACCGTCTGCGGAACACCCAGGGTTGTTGCTGGGCGGCCACCGGCGATGAGGAGCGCGGTATCGCACAGCTGTCCCGGTTGCTCTCGGGACGCGCCTACCGCGAACAACTGCGTCACCACACCAACCTCTCCCATTACCTCAACCTTGCCGGCGAGTACCGGCGCGCGGCCGACATCGCCCTCGCCGGCGCCGCCGACGCCAGAGCGCTCGGACTTGAGCGGTACGTCGGGTCGATGCTGGCCAGCAATGCTGCCGAGCCGCTCATCCAACTGGGCGAATGGGAACACGCCGAAACGCTGATCTCCAGAGGGCTCGCGCTTGAACCACCCACCGGGTACCAGCTGCAATTCTTGATGACAGCCGCCGACCTTGCCTTGCATCGCGGCGATCTGGCGCGCTCGGACAGGTTGCTGGCCGAAGTGGCCGCTGTCTCGGTGCCGCTCCATGAGGAACTCCAGTTCCATTGGCAGCTGACTTGGGTGCGAGGTCGCCTGCTGCTCGTCCAAGGCAAGCCCAGCGCCGCTTGGCAGGTGATTGAGGTGGCGTTGCGTGACCTGCGCCCGATACATCCGGCGTTGGTCTGGTACGTGGCAGCGCTGGGTCAAGCAGTGCTTGCCGATCTCGGTGATCAGTCGCAGGAGCGGCACCAGCTGATCGAGGACGCCGTCGAACAATTGCCGGAGTCCAGGTTGGTGCCGCTGCTGCGGGCCTGGCGCCAAGCTGAATCCTCCGGGCGAAGCGCCGACTGGCTGGCGATGCTCGATGTCACCCCGTCGCTGCGACCCATGGGACTCACGCTGTGGGCGCATCTGCGTTGCGCTGATGCCGCCTTGCGGGCCGGCAACTACGACTTGGCTCGGCAGCAGGTGATGGCGGGGACTGATCTGGCTGGTCGGCTTGGGGCCGCGGACTTCGTCGGTCGTTTCGCCGACCTCGCCGAACGGGCCAGGCAAGCCGACATCGAACGGCCAGGCGGGTTGACAAGCCGTGAGCTACAAGTTCTGGGTCTGGTCGCCAAGGGACTAAGCAACGCCGAGATCTCAAACGAGTTGTTCGTCTCAACCAAGACAGTCAGTGTGCATGTCAGCAACATCTTGGCGAAGCTCAACGTCAGCTCCCGCACCGAAGCGGCAGCGTGGGCCCATCAACGAGGCATTACCTAATTGATGTAATACCGGCATCCTTGTATTGCCAACTAGTATGTAGTACCATGAATCACATGGAAGATGTGGCAACCCAACTGAGGAAGGGCTCACTGGAGCTGGCGGTCCTGGCGCTGTTGGCCGCTCAACCGCGCTACGGCATCGAGATCGTCGAAGACCTTGGCTCTCGGCCTGGTTTGGAGTCTGCCGCCGGCACAATCTATCCGCTGCTGACTAGACTGAGAAACTCAGGCCTGGTCGACACGCAATGGCGCGAATCGCCGGTCGGGCCACCTCGCAAGTACTACTCACTCACCAAGATCGGACGCGACCAGCTGGCCGTCCAGCGGGAGGCATGGATCAAGCTGTCGACTGCCCTCGCCAAGCTGCTGAAGGAAGTAGAACGATGACCGACAGAAAATCCCAGATCGACGACTACGTGCGAGAGGTCGCATCGCACCTCAAGCTGCGCGGGCGGGCACGGCGCCAGGCGCTCGACGACCTGCGAGACGCGTTGCGTGAGGCTGCTGAAGCCGTCGACGACGCCATCAAGGCCGCGGGCCGGGCGCAAGATTACGCTGCGTCCCTGGATGACCAGTTCGGCACCCGAGATGGCCGGTTCCAGACGATCCTCGGCGCACCGAATTCCTTGGGGCGCGGCATCGGGCGTCGAATGGCCGGCACCTTCAATCCCCTGGACGAACGACTACTGGTACCCCGCGTCTTCGGCATCGGCTGGGCGGTGAACATGGGTGCGGTGGCGGTCAAGCTTGGCTGGCTGCGGCCCGACGACTTGGACGACGAAGTGCTGGCCGAAGCCGCCGACCACCTCATGGGGCCTGCCCAGTTGGCCGCCGGCGCGCAGATCGGTTTGGCGGCGGCCAGTGCCGTGCTGTTCTGGAACCGTCGCAACTTGGTGCGCGCCGAGACGGGCCAGTCTCAGACCGCCAACTCGGTGTTCAGTGTCGCAACGCCGATGGTTTGCGCCGCAATCCTGACTGCGTCCAATGATCGCAAGCTGCCCGCCGAAACGCGGGTCACCATGCCGGCGCTGGCCGCCGCGCTGGCGACGATCGCCACCGGAGCCAGCCTCCAATCAGCCGTGCGTCCCAAGGGTCAGCTGATCGTATTAGGCGCTTCGCTGGCGGCCCTGGTCGACCTGCTGCTGCTCAGCTACCTTCCGGTGCGTTCAGCCCTGGAACGGGGTTGGCGTGCCGACCTTGACTGGCGGAACCATGTTTGACCTTACCACCACGCAGTTGGTTCTCATTGGGGTGTTAGTTGCCCTGCAGTTCGGGCTGCTGCTGGCCGGCCTGATTACGGTCGCCCGCACCCCCCAAGAGCGACTCACCGCGCCGCGCATCGTGTGGATCCTGGTCTGCTTCATCCAAGTTGTCGGTCCGATAGTCTTCTTCGTTGCTGGACGCAAACCGAAGACCGCCGTCGAGCCACAACGCGCCACCGAGGCCAGCCCCATTCTCGACCGGGTGGTCGCCGAGTTCTATCCGAAGGCAGACAGATGACCGCCATCGAGGTGTCTGGGCTGGTCAAGCAGTTCAAACGGCACCGGGCACTAGATGAGTTGAGTTTCAGCGTCCCCGAGGGATCGGTCTTCGGTTTCCTGGGGCCCAACGGGGCAGGCAAGACCACCACCATCCGGATCCTGCTGGGCTTGGCGCATGCCGACGGGGGCAGCGCCTCGGTGCTCGGCACCGACGTGCTGACCGATCCGCAACAAGTCGCGTCGCAGGTCGGTTTCCTGCCAGATGTGCCCAGCTTCTATCCGTGGATGCGCGCCGATGAGTATCTGCGCTTCTGCGCGTCCTTGTTCGGACTTTCCGGCACCGCCACCACCAGACGCGTCGACCTGCTGCTTGAGCTGGCTGGGTTGCAGGGGGTGGCTACCCCGATCGGCGGTTTCTCTCGGGGCATGAAGCAGCGGCTGGGCGTGGCGCAGGCGGTGATCAACTCCCCCAGGGTGCTGATCCTCGACGAGCCCACCTCCGCGCTCGACCCGATGGGACGCCACGACGTGCTCAACCTGATCGCCGCATTGCGCGGCAGCACTACGATCTTCTTCTCGACCCACATCCTGTCCGACGTCGAACGGGTCTGCGACCGGGTGCTGGTGCTGGCGTCTGGACGCGCGGTAGCAGCCGAGCGAACCGAAGTGCTGCGCGCTAGGTACGGCGGCAGCCAGAAGCTGCGCGTCGAACTGGTTGAGCAACACGCGGCGCTGCCCGAAGCCCTCGTCGGCGAACGTTGGCTGACCGGGCTGGCGCGCCGCGGTGAAGCCTGGTCGATCGACGTGCTCGACATGGCCACCGCACAGCACCGGTTGCCGGGAATCATCGCCAGCCAGGGCTGGGGTCTGCGTCGGCTGGAGCCCATTGAGGCAAGCCTTGAGGACGCGTTCGTCCAGCTCATCCAGAAACAGCAAGGAGCCGCTTCATGAAAGGCTTCGCCCCCATTCTCCGCAAGGAGTACACCGAGTTCTTCCGCACCTGGCGGGTCTGGGTGGTCGGCGGCGCGTTCGTCCTGTTCGGACTGATCGACCCCGTGGTGGCCAAGTTCACCAATCAGATCCTGAGCTCAGCGTTCGGCGAGACACCCCTCGAACTGCCCGACCCAACCTACCTGGACGCCTGGGCACAGTGGAGCAGGGATCTGTCGCAACTGCTGCTGATCGTGATCCTGGTAGTAGCCGCCGGAACGGTGGCCGGCGAGGTGAACTCCGGGACCCTGATCATGCCGCTGACCAAACCACTCAGCCGAACCGGCGTCGTCTTGGCGAAGTTCACCGCATTGAGCAGCTTGGTGGCCCTCAGCGCGGTGATCAGCACCGGGCTCACCACCTTGGTGACCATGGCCTTCTTCGCCGACGTCCAGTTCGCGCCGGTCTGGCGTGCCGTCGGCGTCTGGTTCGTGCTGGCGCTCACCTTCATCGCGGCCACCATGGCGGTCTCGTGCTTGGTTCCAAGCACGGTGGCGGCCTTCGGGATCGCCTTCGCGCTGCAGGCCCTGATGATGATCCTGGCGATCTGGCAGCCAGTCAAGCAATACTCCCTGATCGGGCTGACCGAGGCGGTGTCGATGCTGGCCACCAATCAGGACGTGGAGCTGATCTGGCCGGTTGCGACCGCGTTTGGGGCCATCGTGGTCTTCCTAATTCTGGCGATCGTGGTTTTCCGCCGCAAGGAACTCTGAGCCGGGTCAGCTACCGGTCAACGGTCCTTCCGCTTGGCCCGGGCTCGGACTTCGATGTGCACCGGAGTTCCTTCGAAACCGAACTCCTCACGCAACCGGCGTTCCACGAAGCGCACGTACTGGGCGTCCAACTGGCCAGAGGTGAACAGTGCGAAAGTCGGGGGGCTGACGTGCGCCTGCGTCCCGAAAAGAATGCGCGGCTGCTTGCCGCTTCTGACCGGGTGCGGGTGCGCGGCGACCACGCGTCCCAGGAACGAGTTCAACTGTCCGGTGCTGATGCGGGTCTGCCAACCCAGCAGCGCCAGTTCGATCGCCTTGGCGAGTTTGTCTACGTTGCGCCCGGTGAGCGCCGAGATGTTGACGTGCGGCGCCCATGCCCACGCGTTCAAGTCTCGCTCGATCTCGCGATCCAGGTAGCGGCGCCGTTCCTCGTCGGTGAGGTCCCATTTGTTGTATGCGATCACCAGCGCCTTGCCGGCTTCCTCAACCTGCGACAAGATCTTCAGGTCCTGCTCCGAGACCGGCTCGGCGGCATCCACCACCACGATGCAGCATTCGGCCCGTTCAATCGCGGCCTGGGTACGCAGCCAGGCGTAGTACTCGCTGCCGGAAGCCTCTTTGACCCGCCTGCGGATGCCGGCGGTGTCGATCAGCAGGTACGGCTCGCCGCCGATCGACACCAACTCGTCGACCGGATCCACCGTGGTGCCCGATACCTCAGAGACCACAGACCGGGTTTCTCCCGCCAGCCGGTTCAGCAGCGACGACTTGCCGACGTTCGGCTTGCCGACGATCGTCACCCGACGCGGGCCGTCCGCTGCCACCGGACGCAGGGCGTCGGAGGCCGGAAGTAATTCGAGCAACGCGTCAAGCAGGTCGCCGACCCCGCGCCCGTGCAGCGCCGACACCGGCCAGGGCTCCCCCAGCCCGAGGTTCCACATCGCGGCCGCGTCTGCCTCAAGGAGTTGGTTGTCGACCTTGTTGGCGGCCAGCGCGACGGGCTTGCGGCTGCGGCGCAGTACCTGGACGACAGCCTCGTCTTCGTCGGTGGTGCCGACCGTGGCGTCCACCACGAAGATGACCGCATCAGCTAGTTGAATCGCGATCTCTGCCTGTTCGGCGATCTGTGCGGCCATGCCAGTAGCGTCGGACACCCAGCCGCCGGTGTCGACCAGCACGAACTCCCGGCCAGCCCATTCGGCGTCGTAACTCACCCGATCACGGGTTACGCCAGGCATGTCGTGAACGACGGCTTCGCGGCGTCCGAGTATGCGGTTCACTAGCGTCGACTTGCCCACATTGGGTCGCCCGACGACTGCGACGACGGGACGCTCGGTCGTGGTTTGCGGATCGGCGGGTTCGTTCACCCGCCCAAAACTACCCGACCGGTCGCTGCGTGCGGGTCCATACCCAGCTCGCCTGACGGCTAGCGCAATGAGTCTGGCACGAGGTCGATGACCAGTTCGATCACGGCAGCGAGATCGAGTTCGGAGGAATCTATCAGGGTGACCCCCTCCGCGGGGGATTCGAACTCGCTGGACGCCGCATCTGCGGCATCGCGTCCCACCACCTGCCTGGTCACCGTGTCTTCGTCTGCGGCACCGTTCAGCTGCCTGACCCGACGCTCGATACGGCGGCGTGGGTCTGCCTGCAGCAGGACGCGCACGTCGGCGTCCGGGGCGACCACGGTGGTGATGTCGCGTCCCTCTACGACGATGCGCCCGCGGTCGGCGATGATCGCACGCATCATCTCGGTGAGTGCATCGCGAGCCGGCCGGATCGCGGCATAGCCGGCGACGATGCCGGAGACCTCCGGGGTGTGCAGTTCAGCGGTGACGTCTCGGCCAGCTAGGCAGACCCGGAAGCCAGCCGGATCGGTGTCGATCTGGATCGGCAGCTCACGCGCGGCGCGGACAACCGTCGCAGTGTCGTCGGGGCCTACGCCGCGGGACGCGCACCAGGTGGCCAGCGCCCGATACATCGACCCGGTATCGAGGTAGGCGGCGCCCAGTCGCCGGGCAACCGCCCGAGAGGTGGACGACTTGCCCGAACCGCTCGGGCCATCCACCGCGATCACCAGGTCAGGTCGCGACACGTCATTCACGCTGAATCTCCTACCCTTCCGAAAAAGACATCAGGCACGCAGTCCCCAGCCGCGTTCCCGGAGCATCTGGCGCAGTCCATCGGCACCCTCACGGGCCACCGCCACCGACAGGTAACCTGCCTGGCGTTCGGGGTCATGTTCGATCGAGACGTCTTCGATGTTGACCCCATGTGCGGTGACATCGGAGAACAACTGGCCCAGAGCACCCGGAGTGTCGGGGATCTCGACGACCACCGCCACGACCTCGTCCGGGCGCTTGCCGCGTTTGCTGGGCAACGCACGCACCCCCGCATTGCCCCTGGTCAGCACGTCAATCACCGAGCGCGGGTCGTCGAGGGATTCGATCAGTTGGTCCAGGTCGGCGCGCAGCGCAACCAGTTGTTCTCGGATCGGCGAGACGTTGGCCGCCACGATCTGCCGCCACATGGTGATGTCGGAGGCTGCGATCCGGGTGACGTCGCGCACCCCCTGCCCGGCCAGCCGCAGGTCATCAGCCGGTATCTCGGCCAACCGTGCGGCGGTCAGACTGCTCATCAATTGCGGAAAATGGCTGACTTCGGCAACCGCACGATCATGCTGGCCGGCGTCCATCTCAAGCAGCCGCGCTCGGCAGGTGTGAACGAGCGTGCGGGCCCGATCTACCACCCAGGCGGGATTGTCGGGCCTGGGGGTCAGCACCCACGTCCGGTCGACGAACAGTTCGCCGACCGCAGTGACCGGGCCGCTGTGTTGGGAACCGGCCATCGGGTGTCCACCGACATAGCGGCCGAGGTTGATGTGCAGCTTCGCCAGATCGGTGGCGATCCTTGACTTCACCGATCCGACATCGGTGACGGTGGCATTGGGGTACTTGTCCAGGCTGCGGGCGACCACTTCGCTGATCGCCACGGGCGGTACCGCCACGATCACCAGTTTCACCTCGGACGCGATCGGATCCTCTAGGCGGCCAGCGCCGCGTCCGGAGGCGACCACAGCATGGGTGCGGACGCGGTCGCGCAGATGCACAACGACTCCCGCCTCGGTGAGCGCACACCCCACCGACGCCCCAACCAAACCGGCCCCGACGATGACAGCAGGGCTGATCCCCTCGACGCCCACCTCAGTTCCCGATGCGCCGGAACTTGCGGACTTGGGGGCGTGTCCGGTCTAGCACCGCCGTCTCCAGCATGGCGCCGTTGGCGAAGCAGCGGGACGCCAACTCCAGTGCGGTGTCGAGGTCGGCATCGGGGTCGAAGCTTGCGCTGATCTTGTGCTGCAGCGTGTCGGTGGCCCCACCCACTACCGCGAACCTGGGCTCATCGGTGATGGTGCCGTCGAAGCCCACCCGGAATATCTGGTCGTCGGCCGAGGACACGCCGACTTCGGCCACTATCAACTCGACCTCGAACGGCTTCTCAACTGCGGAACTGAAGGCGGCACCCAGTTGCTGTGCGTAGGCGTTCACCAAGCCGGTGGCGTTGACGTCACGCCGATCGTAGGAGTAACCCCGCAGATCGGCGTAGCGGATTCCAGCGATCCGCAGGTTCTCGAACTCGTTGTAGCGGCCGACTGCTGCGAAA
>JAAYVP010000017.1 GCA_012517115.1 Brooklawnia sp.
CAGCCGACGATGCACGTCCACCAGTTGCACGTCGGTGCCTTCGGGGCTGAGCTGCAGGATCGAGTACAAGAAGTCCTGCGCGATCATCGGGTCGATGATCCGACGCGAGCGGTTCGCCACCCCCACGATGCCCCAGTCACCACCAGCCGCGGCCATGGCCAGCGCGGTGTTCACGGCCGCGTGCGCCCGATGGAACTGCCCTATTCCCAGATGGACGATGCCGGTGGCGTCTGGTGCGGACGCGCCGATTCGGCGTTCGAACGGGGCATTGGAGCGATTCAGGTTGGCCATCGTGTCCTACCTATCTGGTTTGTGGCTGGTGCGGAGTCGTGACTGCACGTCGACGACGTCCATTCTCGCAGCACGAAGGCCGCGGCGCTCAACCTTGCCGTGTTCCGCCACACCGTCGCAATCCGGTGCGGCATCCGTCGCCCGCGCCTGCCACGAGCTATGGTCAGCTGGCGATGCCGAGCCTTCAACACTTGCTTGAGTTGATTGCGTATCGGCATGCTGATGCCCGAGACTATCCGGGTGGCGATGAATCAGCTGCCGAGCATTCGGACGAGAACCGAAGAAGCCACATCAATGTCGGCTGGACGCTCGCCACTCCGATCAACGCCGATCGTGCGTTACGCCCCGCGATATGCCCAGGAACCGGATCCATCCGCAGGTGTAACCGCTGTCGGTGGTCATCTGGCCGTGAGACCCTCAGCCGCGGATGCCTCGATAAGCTGGCGGCGCCCCAGCCTGCGCATGCGGCGGCGACGCCGCCGGGCTGCGGCGATCCTGGGTGTACCGGTGCTTGTCATGTTGGTCTGGGTAGTCGTTGACGGGTGGGGCTCTGTCAGGCGTACCGCCGATGGCGTGACGCCGACCGATATCGGGGCTAAGACCGCAGTCGTGGTGCCGGCTGGCTGGGAGGTTTCGGGGACGCGCATCGGGAAGGACACGGTGGACGTTTCGACGCCGGACGGTGTTCTCACTGCCACTTTGCGCATCGTTCCAGCCGAGCCGACGGTCGGTTACGCCGAGGCCTGGGATGCTGCTCCTCCCGCGCAGTTCAGAACCGAGATCCTTGCCTCCGGGCTGGCGGTCGTGCACGGCTTGGATGGTCGACGATTCGTTGCCGCGGTCGGAGCTGAGGGGTCGACGGTGTTGGTGGACGCGCAGGCAGTCCAGGACCTCTCCGGCTACCTGCCCGCACTGGCGGAACTGCTCGAAGGGATTCGAGTTTCGTGACCCGATTCGTGCGCAAACTCGCCGCCGTCGTCATGCTCGTGGTGCTCGTGGTGGGCGTGTTGGCTGCCTGCGCTTCCGCTGTGGGCGCTGAATGGTCTCCGACGAGCGCGCAAGAACCGGCTCCGGAGTCGGACTGGACGCCGCCGCAGTGGCAGGGCGTGTTCGCGGAGACGACGAGTCTGCCCGCACCGCTTAATGCGACCGGAATGGGTCTTGTCGAACGACGCATCCGCAACGACGAGATCGGTCTGCAAGCCCGGTGGGAGCAGTTACCCGGTGCTGGGCCGGGCAACGTGGCGATGGTTGAAGCCATCCGCGGCATCGCTGCCGGGCGTGGCGAGGCAGTGGGCGTCGCGTATACGCCTAAG
>JAAYVP010000186.1 GCA_012517115.1 Brooklawnia sp.
GCCGAGCCCTGGGCGACCGGGATACCCGGACGCAGCCCCAACAGCTGAGCCGCGATCACCGACAGGCCCCCCACCGGAGTGCCCAGATCAAGGACGCGATCGGGGACTTTACTGAAGACGTCGCCGCAGCCAATGTGCTCGTAGAAGTCGACTGGCCAGCCACCGTGATCACGGTTGTAGTACATGCGGTGGGCGGCCGAGTTGATGTTGACGGTCCATTCGCCGGTCAGCTTGTAGGTCAACCAGTCAGGAGCATCCACTAGATGCGCGGCCTTGTTGTAGATTTCCGGCTCGTTCTCCTTGAGCCAGGCGGCTTTGAAGGGGAACCACTCGGCAGTCGCCGGTGCTGTCCCGGCGCCGTTGTACAGTCTGGCGACCGAATCTGACGACTGCGCGCGGGCTGCCTGCTGCGTGGCGCGGACATCCATCCACATGATCGCGTCGCGCAGTTCTTGGCCCTGGGCGTCCATCGGCACCACGGTCATAGTCGTCGCATCGTACGAGATACCAACGATGGCACTAGCTGGGATGCCGGCGTTGGCGAGCGCGCGCGCGCAGGACGCCTGCAGCGCCGCCCACCAGTCGGTGGGACTTTGCTCTGCCCAACCGGTGCGCGGGTATTTGGTGACGTATGGCGTCGCGGCGAACGTCACCGGACGGCCGCCAAGGTCGAAGATGGCTACGCGGCAACTCTCGGTGCCGTAGTCGATGCCGAGCAGGTATGCGTCGGATGACATGGGAATCCCTTTCAGTTGTCGTTGTCCGACCAACCCAACTCCGCCCATGCGGAGGCAGGAATCAGTCGGTCAATACGGTCGAGTACGTACGTGGGAGTGTGAGCTGCGTCGAGCGCCCGGACGTCTTCGGCTGTTGCCTCCCCGGTGAGCACCAAGGCCGAGACCATGTTGGAGTCAAGGGCCATTTGGATGTCGGTCTGGAGGCGGTCACCGACCATCACGCAGTCCTCGGGAGGCAGATCGAGCCCCTCAAGGGCGAGCCGGGTCATGATGGGATCCGGCTTGCCGAAGCTGGCACTGCACTTGACGCTGGTGCAAGCCTCGATGGCAGCAGTCACAGCAGCGCAGTCGGGCTCGCCTCGTCCTCCCGGGAAGGGGCAGAAACGGTCCGGATTGGTTTGCACCAGGATCGCGCGCTTGTGGAACCAGATCGCGTCGAATGCGATCTGCAGTTTGCGGTAGTCGAAAGTCCGGTCATAAGAGGCGACCACGATGTCAATCCGCTCCGGGTCCTCGCTCAACTCGAAGCCGGCCGTCGTCAGCGCCCGCTTCAGCGGCTCCTCGCCGACAACGAACAGGACTGCGTCGGGAGCGTGCTGCTTGAGCCAGCGTGTGGTCGTGACGATGGTGTTCGCGATGTCGTCGATGGGTGTCTTGATCCCCAGACGATCGAGCTTCTCCGCGTACATCTGCGGATCCTTGGTCGGATTGTTCGACAAGAACCGAACCGGAATGTCGCGGCGGCGCAGTTCTTCGATCATGCGGGCCGCACCCGGCAACAGATGGTCACCCAGGTAGATCGTGCCATCCATGTCGAAGACATAGGCAGAGTAGAATTTGGTCGGCAGGTTGTGGACATCCATCGTGGTCACCTTCCTATGAGTTATGTCGGTCGGTTGGTGGCAGGGTCAGCTAACGAGCGTTGGGGTGTTGAACAGGCTGGCGCCGCCCAGCACCAGAATGGTGGAGATCCAGATGGCCATGGCCGGCGGATCAATGTGGTTGTTGCCCCGGTCGTAGAAGAGCCGGGCACTCAGTTCGGCCAACGCCATGGAGAAGGCGCCGGCAACACCTGCCAGCAGCACGGTCACGGCTGCCATCATCCACGTATTCGAATCCCAGGCGCCTGCCGCGCCCGCGTCCAGCCAGGCACCCTGCCAGTTGAACTCGGAACCACCGACCAGGATGGGGAAGAACTTGACGGCGAACAGGCCGGCGATGATCGTGGCGTGGTGCTGCACAGGCATCTGGTGACCAAGGATCAGCCAGAAGATGACAACTGCCGACATGGCGAACGGCAGGGTCTGCGCCCACGCCGCGAAGCCGTCGATGGTAGAGATGGCGATGGAGACTGCGCCAGCAGCCATACCGAACAACACGCCGATGGTGATGAACTGGCTGGGCCGCTCCTGGTAACGCAGCCAGGCGTTCTCGGCGTTCGGGGCGATCTTCTCGAAGAAACTGGTTGCGCCGGCGTTGTACTTCTCTGGGTTCATCAGCGAGCCGCCGAATGCCAGGCGGGCAGCGATACCGGAGATGATTACGGTCAGCGCGACCGTGTCGGTGTGGCTGCCGAGCCACGGGATGTTGTCGATGCCGATCTTGACGGCGTAGCCGGCCATGCCGAACAGCGAGCCCACCAGCAGCACGTCGGGGCGGTTCAGCCGGGCCAACGGCTCGCTGACGTCCTTGCCGGTCTGAGGAACGTCGCTGTCGGCCAAGTGAGCGTTGGGCACTTTGTAGTGTTTCGCGTTGGCTGCATAGGCCGCCGCGGCCGCACCACCCGCGAACGCGACATGCGGCCCGAAGAATGGCCCGAATGCCACGTAGTTGAACCAGACATCGCTGCCTGTCGCCGCCAATACGCCGAATGCGGCAAGAATCATGAGGCCGGTGAACCCGAAGGCATAGTTGCCGCCGATTGCAGCGCCCAGCGCTCCACCAGCAGCGGCGGCAATCAATCCAAATAGAAAGATGCCGAATGAAGCTGTGAACATGCAGCCATTCCTTTCCCACAACGTTGATAGGACGGAGTCAGGCGGCCGCTCCTGGCGGCCGCCCTCCCCAGTGCATTATTGCGCTTGACAGACTAGACGGTCCAGCGTCGAACGCGGTGTCGTTGACGCGTCGCGGCGGAATCTGTGCACGGTGGATCGAACCATGCGCACGACCGTGCAGTCGGCACGATCGTGCAGGGAGCGAGTCTCGGCATGGTCGTTTGCCTGGAATCCGCGCGGGGGCTGCCGATCCGGTCCAGAATGCGGGAAGGTGAACCAGTTCCGGCGGAGCGCAGCCAACGGTGGAAGGAGCAACCGATGAAGAGTCTCGAGGCCGACGTTGTCGTAATTGGGGGTGGATCCACCGGAGTCGGCGTCGTGCGAGATGCGGCGATGCGCGGCTACCGGGCAGTGTTGTTGGAACGGGCAGACCTCGGTCAGGGCACCACCGCCCGCTTCCATGGCTTGTTGCATTCGGGCGGACGTTACGTGGTCAGCGATCCCCAATCGGCGACCGAGTGCGCCGAGGAGAACGCGATTGTCAAGCGAATTCAGGCCGATGCTGTGGAGGCCACCGGTGGCTTCTTCGTGGTCACCCCCGGGGACGATCCCGGTTTCGCCGACAAGTTCCTCGCCGGTGCAGCCGCCACGGGAGTTCCCGCTAGGGAGATCCCGGTGGCTGAGGCGTTGCGCCGCGAACCACTACTGAATCCGGGCATCCTCCGTGCGATCGAGGTGGAGGACGGTTCAGTCGACGGGTGGCAACTGGTCTGGGGTGCGGCGCGTTCGGCGCAGGCCTACGGTGCGGAGGTGCTCACCTACCACAAGGTTGTTGGCATTGAGCGCGAGGGCGACCGAGTGTCGGCAGTGCTTGCCCGAGACGTCAAGAAGGGTGAGGACGTCCGCATCGACTGCGGCTTCGTATTGAACTGCGCGGGGCCCTGGGCAGGTCAAGTGGCCGCCTTCGCCGGACTGCATGACGTAAACGTCGTGGCCGGCCGGGGAATCATGGTTGCGATGAACCACCGCCTGGTGAACACCGTAATCAACCGGTGCGTCTACCCGACCGACGGCGACATCCTCGTCCCGGTGCACACGGTGTCTATCATCGGCACCACCGACGTCAAAGAGGACGACCCAGACGTGCTGGCAATCCCGCGGGCAGAGGTCCAACAGATGTTGGATGCGGGGGAGAAGCTGGTTCCGACTTTCCGCAATGCGAGGGCATTGCACGCGTGGGCGGGTGCGCGCCCGTTGATCAAGGACGACCGCGTGGCGGCCACCGATACCCGGCACATGAGCCGGGGCATGGCAGTGCTCGACCATGCGTCTCGTGATGGGCTCAAGGGCATGTTGACCATCGGCGGCGGAAAACTCACCACCTACCGGTTGATGGCTGAGCACATCGTCGACGCGATGTGCGACCAACTGGGCGATACAGAGCGCAAGTGCCGAACGGCGGATGAGCCGGTGCCCGGCAGCGAGAGCCGCAAGCTGTACCAGGTCACCCATCGGCTTGCCGAGGTTGAAGAAGAACGCCTCACCGATCCCGTCATCTGCGAATGCGAACTGCTGCGCCGATCGGTGCTCGTCAAGACCATGAAAGAACAGCCCAACGCCACGCTGGACGACATCCGGCGCCAGACCCGGCTGGGCATGGGACCTTGCCAAGGCGGATTCTGTTCGACCCGGGCGGCTGGCATCGCGGTCGCCGAGAAGGTTGTGGACGCCGAGCGGGCTACCGGGCTGCTGCGGTTGTTCCTCAAGAACCGGTGGATCGGTTTGTGGCCGATCCTGGCTGGTGATCAGGTCCGTCAAACCGCCCTCGACCACTGGATCATCCAGGGCATCTACGACGTGGAGCACCTTCCGCAGCCTGAACAGGAGGTCGTGTTGTGATCGATGTTGTTGTGATCGGCCTAGGGCCCGCTGGCCTGAGTGCCGCCCTGAAGCTAGCTGAGTCCGGCCGCACCGTGAAGCTGGTCGCGAAAGGCGAGGGCGGGTTCCAGTTGTCGCAGGGCACCGTCGACATCCTCGGCTACTCACCAGAGCGAGTCACCAGTCCACTTGCTGCGATCAGCGGACTGCCCGGCGGGCACCCATACGTGGGAATTGGCGCCGACAAGGTGCGCGACGCAGTCCTCTGGCTGCGCGACACGGTGGGGGACGAGCTGCTGGTGGGTGACCTCGCAGAGAATTACGTCTTGCCGACCGCGGTGGGGGCGATGCGGCCGACCGCGTTGGCACAGCCGTCCATGGTGGCTGCGCATCAGGCATCCAGCTATGCGGTGGTAGGGGTACGCCAACTGAAGGATTTCCCCGCCGAACTGCTCGCCGGCAACCTCGGCTGTCAGGTTGCCTGGGTCGACCTGCCAGCCAGAAAAGAGGTCGATTCATCAGCGCACATGTTTGCCCGGGCAATGGATGACCCCGGGTACGCCAGGCGGTTCGCTTCGGCGGTCGCGGCCGTAGCGCCCAAGGGCGCAGTACTGTTGTTGCCGGCGATCCTTGGCGTCAAGCCGGGCACTTGGCGACGCATCAGCGACCAATTGGGGCGGCCGATCGCAGAGGTGCCGATGCAGCCTCCGTCGGTGCCAGGTATCCGATTGCACGACGCCCTGCTCGCGAAGTTCAAGGCGGCTGGTGGCAGGGTGATCATCGGTAGCCGGGTAGTCGGCTGTAAGACCGCTGGTGGTCGGGTGGCGTCTGTGACTGTGGCTGTCGCTGGCGGGCCACGCGACTTGCGGGCATCGGACTTCGTATTCGCGCCAGGTGGGTTCGCCAGCGGGGCGATCACTGTGGACAGCCGCGGGAAGATAAGTGAGCCGCTGTTCGGGTTGCCGCTGACGCAGACTGACGCCAACGCTGTGGTAGGCCCCGATTACTGGGCGCCTCATCCGCTGTTTGAGGTGGGCGTCGAAACCGACGATGCCGGAAGGGCGAAGTACGACAATCTATACCTGGCCGGTGACATCATCGCCGGCGCGGAACGCTGGCGTGAGAAGTCCGGCGAGGGCATTGCCGTTGCTACCGCAGTTCGCGCCGCAGAATCGATCATGGGAGGACGAGCATGAGCGCGAGGTCCGAACAATCAAAGCACCTTCGCGAGCGGCTGAACAACGAGCTCAAGCGGGTCAGCCTTGACCATTGCGTCAAGTGCACGTTGTGCGAGCAGTATTGTCCGGTTTACCCGGTCACCGAGCTGTTCACCGGGCCGAAATTCGTTGGGCCGCAGGCCGAGCGCTATCGTGACGGCGATTCGGTGGACCACTCGGTCGACTACTGCTCCAGCTGTGGAACCTGCACGGTGGTCTGTCCGCAAGGGGTCAAAGTCGCTGAGATCAACTCGCTGGCTCGGGCTGTGATGAAGGTCGAACACGGCATGCCGATCCGGGATCGGTTGATCACCGAGACCACGATTATGGGCAAGATGATGACCCCGGTGGCGCCGATCGCCAACGCCGTACTGGGCAACTCGCTCGCACGCGGCGTTATGGAGAGAGTTGTGGGTGTCGACAGGAAGGCGCCCATGCCCACCGCGCGTTCCCAAACGCTGCACGGCTGGCTGCGCTCACGTCCGAAGCCGACGAACAAGCCCACCCGTGGACCGGTGGTCTTCTTCCACGGATGCGCAGGCGGCTACTTCGAAGTGGACGCTGCCAAGAAGTCGATCGAGGTGCTGGAGCACATCGGTTTCAAGGTGTTGGTGCCTAAGCAAGGCTGCTGCGGCCTTGCCCATCAGAGCAATGGGCTATTCGATCGGGCGACCGACCAGGTGCGCGCCTTGGTAACCCAGTTGCGTTCCGCAGGCACCGACCTGACGATCGTCAGTTCCGCCGGCAGTTGCGGGGGCATGCTGCGGCACGAGGCGCATGAGATCCTTGGTCTGGACGACCCGGAACTCCTCGATGTCGGGACTCGCACGCGCGACATCTCGGAGTTCCTGATGGAACTGCACGATGCCGGGGAACTGCCTACCGATTTCAAGCGGATCGATCTGC
The DNA here is from genome assembly GCA_012517115.1 of Brooklawnia sp. Taxonomy (GTDB): domain Bacteria; phylum Actinomycetota; class Actinomycetes; order Propionibacteriales; family Propionibacteriaceae; genus Brooklawnia. The sequence continues at coordinate 6,736 of JAAYVP010000186.1, forward strand.
GCCTTCCCTACCATCAGCCCTGCCAGGTGCGCAGCCAAGGCATCGGCATGCCGGCAGCCGACTTGCTGCGGCTGATTCCGGGGATCGAGGTCGTAGAGAGCGGTGCGATCTGTTGCGGGATCGCTGGTACGTATGGGCTGAAGAAAGAGAAGTACGAGATCGCCCAGGCGGTCGGCAAGGGCTTGTTCGACATGGTGGCGGCCACCAACCAGGGCGTGGTTGCGTGCGACACCGAGACCTGCCGTTGGCAGATCGAGAAGTCGACCGGAGTGCGAACCGTGCATCCGGTGGTGCTGGTGCACCAGGCGTACGGGCTCAGCTGAAGGTGACCGGCGTGCAGCACCCGAGCGATGGTGCTGCACGCCGCAGCTTGAGGTGGTTGAACCGGCGAACCCGCTAGCACGGGTGCCGGGGCCTCACGGTTACCGGTCGGGGCCCTTGTCCTTGCCGGGCTGCAGTGATTCCCAGATCTTCTTGCATTCTGGGCAGACGGGGAACCGCTCCGGGTTTCGGGTGGGAACCCAAACCTTGCCGCACAGAGCCACGACCGGCGTCCCGTTCACCTGGGCCTCGAGGAGCTTGGCCTTGGGTACATAGTGGCTGAAGCGTTCTTCATCACCCGTCTCGTAGCGCTCCTCGACGCGCTGCTCGGTGATCGTTTGGGAACCCGGGGCCAGTTGACTCATAGCTCAAGTGTCGCACGCCACGTCCAAGATGCCAGACTGGACCGGTGACCCAGCCGATCCCGACCGAGCACTCGCCGCGGGGTCAGCGGGCACTGACAGTCACGCTGCTCGGCGGTGCCTTGGCCATCGCGTTTGAGGCCTACGGCACTCTGACCGCGATGCCCGCAGCTGCCAATGAGTTGGGCAGGGTCGACCTCTATGCGTGGGCTTTCACCGGCTTCGTCATTGGCCAGGTGCTCGCTATCGTGGTGGCCGGTCGTCTGGTTGACAAAATCGGCCCGGTGCTGCCTCTGGCGGTGGGGGTCGGCATCTTCATCGTCGGCTTGCTGGGCGCTGGGCTTGCCCCCTCGATGGGAGCTCTGCTGGTCTCCAGATTCGTGCAGGGGGTCGGTGGGGGTGCCACCAATCTCGCCTTCATGGTGGTCGTCGCGCAGGCGTATGGCAAGCATGAACGCGCCTGGCTGATGAGTCTGCTGTCGCTCTGCTGGATGCTGCCTGGCTTCCTCGGGCCGCCGATCTCCGCCTGGATCACCATCCGGTTCAGCTGGCACTGGGTCTTCCTCGGCATTGTGCCGTTCCTGACCGCGGTGGCCATCCCAGGGATATCTCCGCTGGTCAGGCTGCAGCGGCGCAGGACTGCGACCTCGGAGGGCACAGATCCGGTGCCGATTTGGGCGGCCTTCGCGGCTGCCGCTGGTGCCGCCATGCTACAGCTGGCCGGCCAACTACTGGGATGGTATGGACTGATTGCCGCCCTGGCCGGTCTGGTGGTGCTCCTCATCGGTCTGCCGGTTCTGATGCCGCCCGGCTTCCTACGGTTCGCGGGCGGCCTGACTGCAGTGATGTCGACGCGACTGTTGATCTGTGGAGCGTTCTTCGCCAGTGAGAGCTTCCTGCCGCTGCTGCTGATCCAGATGCACCGCTTCAGCCTGGGACAGGCCGGCATCTTTCTTGCGCTCGGCTCAACCGGCTGGACGGTCGGCTCGGTGGTACAGGCATGGCGGAGGTTGCGCCTTCGGCGCGACCGGATCATTCAGATCGGCGCAGTCGTCATCGCGGTGACGATGACGCTGGCCACGTTGGCCGTCTGGTTCTCGCTGCACTGGATCGTGCTGGCAGCCTCCTTCGTCACCGGTGGGGTGGGCATGGGTCTGGCGGTCAGCAGCACCTCATTGGCCAACATGCAGATGAGCGAGCCACACCTGATCGGACGCAACACCTCGTCCTTGCAGGTCGCGGAAGGGCTCGGGAACGGTTTGGTGACTGGTGTCGCGGGTGGCCTATTTGCCGCGCTACATCTCGCGGCCGATGCCGCGGTCACGTTCACGCCGATCTACCTGTTGGCTGCCGGGGTCGCGGGCCTGGCAGTGTGGACAAGTCTGCGGATCGGCCCGGTGCGCAACGAGTCCGCAAACGTCGGTTAGCGAAACCAGCCGACCATCTGCAGTGTGGAATACTGGCGCGGTGAGCGCGACTAACACACCGTCCTCCCCGCAGTTGCCGCCCCCAGGCTGGTATCCCGATCCCCTCACCATGGGACAGCAGCGTTACTGGGACGGTGCCGCTTGGACCGACCAGGTGGCTCCGCCGACGCCGCCCCCTCAGATCGGCTTCGAGCCCCACCAACCCGCCAGCTACCCCGCCAGGTTCGGTGCCACCACCGCAGACGGCGTTCCGCTAGCTGGCTGGTGGTCACGCGTGGGGGGGCTGCTGATCGACTCACTGGTGATGGGCGTCGTAGTCAGTGTTGCTGGCACTCCATTCAGCGACTCCATCAGCGTCGGCTTGGAGGCCTGGCTCGAAGATGCCATTCGGGCAATAGAAGCCGGTGGCGTGATGCCGCTCTATACCGATCCGCAGTACGGGCTGGTCAGCCCCCTGATGAGCCTGATGCTGCTCAGCCTCGCCATCAACCTCATCTACTCGACCGGTCTCCAGATCTGGAAAGGCGGCACGCTCGGCATGCTGGCCCTGGGACTGCGAGTGGTGCCTGTCGGCCACGGCCGTCAACACGACGGTCTGCCGCTCGGGGTCGCGATAGTCCGCAACATCGCCTACCAGGTGATCGGTGCCCTGCTGATCCTGCCGCTGGTCAACGTCCTGCTGCCACTGTTCAATGCCAAACGGCAGACACTGCACGACATGATCGCCCGTACACAGGTGGTCAAGATCCGCTGACGATGGGTTGGCGACCGGTAGGTTTAAGCTCATGAACGCCGAGTCGCCGCTGCATCGACTTGCCGAGTTGCTCGGCATCGCTACCGATTTCTGGGACTGGAAGCACCGTCATACGCAGGTCCCGGACGAGACCATCATCAAGGTCATGGCTGCCATGGGCGTGAATGCAGCTACCCCAGCCGACGCAGAAGCCGCTATCGCCGAACATGACCTGAAGCCATGGCGACGAAGCCTAGCACCGGTCGTGGTGATGGTTGAGGGCGACGATCAAGCCCACGTCGAGGTGCACGTGGTGCACGGTCACCCGGCGCAGATCAGGCTTCGACTGGAGACCGGTGAGGTGCGCTACCTTGGGCAGCGACAGCACCTGGTTGAACCGCGGCAGATCGACGGCGTCCTGATCGGTGAGGCCAGTTTCCAGCTCCCGGCTGACCTCCCGACCGGCTATCACCGTCTTGAGCTGTTGTCGGATGATCGCCAGGCAGATTCCACTCTCATCGTCACCCCCCGTTTCCTGGGTTTGCCTGAGCGGCTCGGCAACAGCCGGCTCTGGGGTTATGCGGCGCAGCTGTACAGCATTCGGTCAAGAGGTTCGTGGGGAATCGGTGATTTGACGGACCTATCCGACCTAGCCGTCTGGTCGGCGACCCAGCAATACACGGACTACGTGCTCATCAATCCGCTGCATGCTGCCCAGTCAGCTCCGCCGATGGACAACTCGCCGTACCTGCCCAGTTCGAGGCTCTTCCTGAACCCCATGTACATCCGACCCGAAGCAGTGCACGAGTACGCTGACCTCACAGCCGAAGAGCGCGCCGAGCTGGATGGGCTGCGCGTCAAGCTGGATGCCGAGTTGGTTGGGCAGTCCTTAGTGCAGCGAGACCTGGCTTGGAGGTTTAAACGGCGTGCGCTGGAGATCATCCATCGGGCGGGACTCCGCCCGGCCCGCCAGATGGCATTCGATGATTTCCGGCGCAGGCATGGTCGCACACTGCGTGACTTCGCAACTTGGTGCGTGCTTTGTGAGCGCCACGGCAATGACTGGCGAGAATGGGACGAAGACCTGCGACGCCCCACATCGCCGCAAGTTAGGAGGCTGCGCGGAGAGTACAACCGGGAAATCGACTTCCACGAGTGGCTGCAGTGGGTCACTTGGGAGCAACTGAGCGATGCCCAGCAGGCTGCCACAGATGCCGGCATGTCGGTCGGAGTCATCACCGACCTGGCAGTGGGAGTGGGTGCCACATCGGCTGATACGTGGATGATGTCCGACATCTACGCCCACGGAATCACCGTCGGGGCCCCACCGGATGGTTACAACCAGATGGGCCAGGATTGGGGGCAACCGCCGTGGCGACCTGATCGCCTCGCCGATACCGCCTACGCGCCGTTCCGTCGCATGTTGCAAACCGCGCTGGGCCATGCGGGCGGGGTCCGCATCGACCACGTGCTCGGCATGTTCCGGTTGTGGTGGATTCCGCCGGGCGGCTCGGCTCGTGAGGGCACCTACGTCCGCTACGACCACGATGCGCTCATTGGGATCATCATGTTGGAGGCCCAGCGTGCAGGTGCGTTCGTGATCGGTGAGGACCTCGGCACAGTCGAGCCATGGGTGCGCGGCTACCTCAATGAGCGGGGTATCCTGGGCACTTCGGTGCTCTGGTTCGAATACGACTCGCACGGCCACCCGCTGCAACCCGAGCACTGGCGGGAGTACGCGATGGCTTCGGTCGTTACCCATGACCTGCCGCCCACCGCTGGGTACCTAGCCAATGATCACGTCAAGTTACGCCATGCCCTCGGGCTGTTGACCGAGTCATTGGCGGACGAGGAGGCGGCCGCCGATCGCGAGCTGGCGCGGTGGATGCGACTTCTCGACGAGCGCGGACTGCTGCGCGACGATGGGGACGACGATGTGGAGGCCGCGGTACTCGGGCTGTACCGGTACCTGAACGCCACGAAGTCCCGGGTGCTCAATGTCGCGCTGGTGGACGCAGTCGGCGATCGCCGGGTGCAGAATCAACCCGGCACCTGGAAGGAGTACCCGAACTGGCAGATTCCGTTGTCCGGGCCGGATGGCCAGCCCCTGTTGATGGAAGAGGTCTACCAACTGGAGCGTCCCATGCGGCTAGCGGCGGTGATGAACGGCTTCGTCCGGGTGCCGGCCCCTTGGCGCCCCAGATCAGACAGGTGGACGGCCAACGACGACCGCGAGTCTTACTGAGCTACGGCTGCTGCTGCCGGGCTTCGCCGACGGTCACATCGTGACGAGTACCCGCGCGTTTTGCAGTTCTTCGATCACCAGTGGGACGCGCTCACTGCTCACCGCTGCTGATAGTCCGAGCAGGACTGTGGTGTGGTAGCCCAGGCGGCTGGCGTCCAGAGCCGTCGCCCGGACGCAGTGGTCGGTGGCTAGTCCGCAAACGTGCACCTCGCCAACACCGTGGCGGTTCAGCCAGTGGTGCAGCGACTCACCGGACGCGGTGCCGCCGATCGTGCCTTCGAAGCCGGAGTAAGCGGCGCTGTATGCGCCCTTGTCGAAGACGGCATGGAAGGGCAGCTGGGCCACCGCTGGATGGAAATCGGCGCCCGCGGTGCCGACCACGCAGTGCCGCGGCCAACTGTCGACGAAGTCGGGGGCGTCACTGAAATGCGCGCCAGGATCGATGTGCCTATCACGCGTCGCCACCACATAGGTGATGCCATGCCCACCGGCCTTCGCGAGATCTCGACCGGTGAAAGCTGCGATGTCGCGCGCAACCTGAGTGCCCCCGGTCACCGGCAGTGAGCCACCTTCACAGAAGTCGTTCTGCACGTCTACGACGATCAATGCGGTAGTCATGACCCTGAGCCTAGCGTCACAGGTTCGCCGGGGGCTTGCCCACTAGGTAGACGTTGTCGGCCGTCCCGCCCGATGGCTCCACGTAGATCGTGGGGATCGCCTGCTCAGCACGGCTGATCCGCAACCCGGCGAGTGGCAGCTCGGCCCGGGCGCGTTCGTGGCGCTGCCTGGCTTCTTGCAGCGGCTCAGAGCCAACGATCGTGCCGTCGCAGACTAGGTCGACCAGTACCGTCCGGTCGTTGGTGTCCGCCCTGGGCTCCACGTCGATGCCGATCACCTCGGCAGTGGCTTTCCCGTCAGCACCGATCTGGCGCATGACGAACTTGCGTCCGCCGATGGTGGCTTTGCTCTTCGACCGCTTCGCCACCGGACGCTGTTCTGCCGTTGGGTCGTCGGAATCGGCGCGGCTGACGATCTTGAAAACCATGCCGCAGGTCGGGTGGCCAGATCCGGTGACCACCGATGTGCCGACTCCGAAGCCGTCCACCGGGGCACCGCGCAGTGCGGCGATCTGGTATTCGTCCAAGTCGTTGGTCACAATGATCCGGGTCTTGGTTGCGCCGAGCGAGTCAAGCAGCCTGCGTACCCTATGCACCTCGGTACTTAGATCGCCAGAATCGAGCCGGATCGCCCCTAGCTTGCCATCGGTTAGCCGGACGCCCAGCCTGATGGCTTCGTCGACATCGTAGGTGTCGACCAGCAGAGTGGTGTCGATGCCTTGGGTGGCCAACTGGGCCGTGAAAGCCTCCTCCTCGGTGTCGAAGAGCATCGTGAAGGCGTGCGCGGCGGTGCCGCTGACCGGAATACCCCAGCTGCGGCCGGCTTCCAAGTCAGAACTTGACCAGAATCCTGCTATCCAGGCGGCTCGAGCCGAAGCAACGGCGGCCCACTCGTGAGTGCGCCGCCCGCCCATCTCGATGATGGGGCGTCCTTCGGCGGCTAAGGTCATGCGGGACGCGGCCGAGGCCACCGCGGAGTCATGGTTGAAGATGGACAGTAGCAGCGTCTCGAGGAGGACAACCTCGGCGAAGCTGCCCTCCACCACCAGCACGGGAGAGCCCGAGAAGAAAAGTTCGCCCTCGCCATAGCCGCGAATGTTGCCCGTGAACCGGTAGCTGGCCAGCCATTCGGCGAGCATTTCGTCGGCGATTCCTTGCTCCTGCAAGAAGCTGATCTCGTCAGATCCGAAGCGGAAACTCTGTATTGCTTCAAGTGCGCGGCCGGTTCCAGCTACCACACCGTAGCTCCTCCCCGGCGGTAACCGCCGGGGGAAGAGCTCGAAGGTACAGCGTCGAAATGCGGTGCCGGCATGCATGGCGGCCTTGATCATGGTCAGCTCGTACATGTCGGTGAGCAGCGCAGTCGAGATCATGCTGAGAGCCTAATGGTCGAGCAGCACCAGAGCCGCCCGCACCACGGCAGACGACTGGCTTCACACGTTGGCAGGAGCGCACCTCGACTGGTGGGTTTCGTGGTTCAAGCCATCGTCATGGTTCGGAGCGTCCTTGCGGTCGGCCTGATGACCATCGACCACTTGGTCGTCTGGGTCGCTGGCAGTGATTGCCGGGGCTCCGTCAGGGTCGTCCAGCTCTCGTTGGACTTCCGCCAGGCTGAAGCCGATCCGCATGCCGTAGAACGACCGGTAGACGAAGAAGAAGGCCAATGCGATGAAGATCAGGGCGCCGGCCAGCACCAGACCGGGAGAGGAGGCGCGGACCGAGACCGCCAACTCAACCGCCAGCAGGCCGAACAGGGTGCTGAACTTGATGATCGGGTTCAGCGAAACCGAACTAGTGTCCTTGAACGGGTCGCCGACGGTGTCGCCGATGATCGCGGCGTCGTGCAGATCGGTGCCCTTGGCGTTCAAGTCGACTTCCACCAACTTCTTCGCATTGTCCCAAGCCCCGCCGGCGTTGGCCATGTAGATGGCTTGATAGAGGCCGAAGATCGCGATCGAGATCAAGTAGCCGATGAAGAACCACTCGTCCACGAACGCGAAGCCGAGGGTGGCGAAGAAGATGCCAAGGAAGATATTGAGCATGCCCTCCTGGGCGTACTTCGTGCAGATCTCGACAACCTTCCGGGAATCCCTCACTGAGGCGCGGGTCATGCCGTCCAGCCTGATGTTGGCCTTGATGAACTCGACTGCCCGATACGAACCGGTGATGACAGCCTGGGTGGATGCGCCGCTGAACCAGTAGATGATCGCACCGCCGGTGATCAAACCGAGCAGCAGCGCAGGATTCAGCAGCGACAGGTTCATGCCTAGCGGACCGAACGGATCGCGATCTGTGAGGGTCATGATGATCGAGAAGATCATCGTGGTGGCGCCCACTACAGCCGTCCCGATGAGCACCGGCTTGGCTGTCGCCTTGAACGTGTTGCCAGCGCCGTCGTTCTCTTCCAGCAGGCGCTTAGCCTTTTCCCACTGGGGCTCGAAGCCGAAATGCCGCTCAATCTCGGCACCCACGCCAGGGATTTCTTCAATGGTGGACAACTCGTAGACGCTCTGCGCATTGTCGGTTACCGGGCCGTACGAATCGACAGCGATGGTGACCGGCCCCATGCCGAGGAAGCCGAACGCGACCAGCCCGAAGGCGAAGATCGCCGGTGCGATCATCAGTGAACCGAGCCCGAGGGTGCTGATGCCGGCGCCGATGCTCATCAAGACAACGATCGCCAAGCCGATCCAATACGCGGAGTAGTTGCCGGAAGTGATGCCCGACAAGATGTTCAAGCTGGGCCCGCCTTGCTGAGACGAGACCACTACCTCACGAACATGACGTGACTTGGTGGAGGTGAACGCCTTCACCAGTTCGGGGATCAGCGCGCCAGCCAGGGTGCCGCAGCTGACGATCACCGACAGCTTCCACCACAGGCCATCGGGCAGGTCGCCAATCAGCAACGCCGAGGTGGCGAAGGTGAGTGCCATGCAGGTGACCGAGGTCAGCCAGACAAGGTGACTTAGGGGCCGCTCGAAATCCATCGCAGCGGCGTGTTCATAGCGAACCCTGGTGATCATCGAGTTGATGGAGTACGAGATGAACGAGCCGATCACCATCACCACGCGGATGAAGAAGACCCACACCAGCAACTGCACCTGGGTATGGGTGTCATGGACACCGAGCAGGATGAAAGTGACCAGTGCAACGCCGGTCACGCCGTAGGTCTCGAAACCGTCGGCGGATGGGCCGACAGAGTCGCCCGCGTTGTCGCCCACGCAGTCAGCGATAACACCGGGGTTACGGGCGTCGTCCTCTTTGATCTTGAAGACGATCTTCATCAGGTCGGAACCGATGTCGGCGATCTTGGTGAAAATGCCGCCCGCGATGCGCAGTGCGGAGGCGCCCAACGACTCGCCGATGGCGAAGCCAATAAAGCAGACGCCCGCCAGCTCAGCGGGCAGGAAGAGCATGATGAACAGCATCATGAACAGCTCTACGCTGATCAGCACCATGCCGACGCTCATCCCCGCGTTCATCGGGATGGCGTGAGCCGGGTATGGCTTGCCGCGCAAGGCCGCGAAGCTGGTCCGCGAATTCGCGAACGTGTTGACGCGGATGCCAAACCAGGCGATGAAGGCGCTTCCCAGCATGCCGATGAGGCTGAACAGCAGAATGATCGCGACTCGTCCGATGGGGAAGTCGACCAGGAAGTAGTAATAGACGAACACGACGGCGGCGATGAAGACCCACAGCACGGCGAGGAAGCGCAACTGCTTGGCCAGGTAGGTCTGGCAGGTGCGGTAGATCAACTCAGAAACCTCAAGCATCGACTTGTGCACCGGCAGGTTGCGCAATCGGGCATAAGTCAGCAGACCGAAGGCTAGACCGCCGAGGCATACGACTAGGCCGAGCATCAAAAGGGTATGGCCGTCGATGGAGCCGCCGATGAAACTCACCGAGTCGAGTGCTGGGAGTTGGAGGTTAGCCTCTCCTCCGCCAGCGTGCTGACCGGAAGAGCCGCCGCCGCCACAACTTGACAGGCCCAAGAGGACCGCAAGGATTGCGATCACGCTGAATGGACGGGCGAACCTCGCGACAGCGAAACGGGGGGTCTGCTCGCCTGTGCTGACGCGACCACCGGAATTGGCGTTCATCACTGAACCTCTGTTGTCTGAGCCTGATTGGAGCCGTCGGCTTTTTTGCCAACAGCAGACAACTTTACGTGGTCGGCGCCGGGTCAGCGAATCCGGGTCTGAATGGTGATCTGGCACCCGGAGCTTGCCGGGGCGGTGCGGAGTGGCCGGGAGCGTGGCCGCCACCGGGTTACGCGCTGGCCGAACTGCTTGGGTATCGTGATCCAGATCCCGGGATGCGTTTGGTTTTCGTGCGCGAATTAGACAACATTGGGGTTGTGAAATTTACGAGCAGGCCTGCTGCGGAAAGCCCTGAACGGGCCGACGGCACTGTCCCCGGTGCCTCCACCCGGCAGCGCGTGCTTGATCTGCTGCTCGCCAGGGGCCCCATGACCGCGGCTGAACTCGCCGCAGAGTTGGAGTTGACTACGGCCGGCGTGCGACGCCACCTGGGGGCGCTGCTGGATTGTGGCGAGATCACGTTCCGGGAGCAGTCCGGTCCGCGCGGTCGCGGTAGACCCGCCAAGACATACCTGCTCACTGCGTCCGGCCGAAAGGGTTTCGGTCAGGCCTACGACGACCTCGCGCTCACCGCGCTCAGCGAACTGGTGGCTGTCGTCGGGCCCGACGCTATCGACAAGCTGGCTGAGAAGCGCCTAGCCGAGGTAGAGAACGATTACCTTCGGCGTCGCATCCACCAGCCGGACGTCGACCCAATGCGACTGTTAGCCGACGCGCTTAGCGCGGCCGGCTACTTTGCGTCGGCTCAGGGTGACGGCGAGCTTTGCCAACATCACTGTCCGGTCGCTCATGTGGCGGCCCACTTCCCCCAACTTTGTGAAGCCGAGACGAGCGTCTTCGCTCGGTTGCTCGGCACCGATGTCTCACGGTCGGCCACCATTGCCTCCGGCGACGAGGCCTGCCGTGTCCACCTGGGCGGCCGCACACTGTTGCCCAAGCCGGTATCCACGCGCACGAAGCGAGCTCGCGCAGATCGAAAGGTGAGCGCATGACCACTCAGGTCGACAACCCAATGACGGTCACAGAACAGCCGACGCAGGCCGAGCAGATCGAGGCCCTATCGCAGTACCGATACGGGTGGCACGATTCCGACGCGGCGGGCGCTACCGCCAAGCGCGGCTTGGACGAGTCCGTGGTTCGGGGCATTTCTGCTATCAAGAACGAACCCGAGTGGATGCTGGAGCGTCGGCTGCGCGCGCTCAGGTTGTTTGAGCGTAAGCCGTTGCCCACCTGGGGTGCCGACCTATCCAGCATCGATTTCGACTCGATCAAATACTACGTACGCTCAACCGAGCGACAGGCCACCACCTGGGATGAGCTGCCTGCCGATATCAAGAACACCTACGACCGGCTGGGTATCCCCGAGGCGGAGAAGGCCCGGTTGGTTGCCGGTGTGGCAGCCCAGTACGAGTCCGAGGTCGTTTACCACAAGATCAACGAGGAACTTGAGCGCCAAGGCGTTATCTTCCTCGACACTGACACGGGTCTAAAGGAGCAGCCCGAGCTGTTCCGGGAGTACTTCGGCACCGTCATCCCGGCCGGTGACAACAAGTTTTCCGCCTTGAACACCGCGGTCTGGTCGGGGGGTTCGTTCATCTACGTGCCGAAGGGCGTGCACGTCACCATCCCGCTGCAGGCGTACTTCCGGATCAACACCGAGAACATGGGTCAGTTCGAGCGCACGCTGATCATCGCGGACGAGGGCTCGCACGTACACTACGTGGAGGGCTGCACCGCACCGATCTACAAGTCCGATTCGCTGCACTCGGCGGTGGTGGAGATCATCGTCAAGAAGGACGCTCGGGTGCGTTACACGACCATCCAGAACTGGTCGAACAACGTGTACAACATGGTCACCAAACGCGCCACGGTGGCTGAGGGCGGGACGATGGAGTGGATCGACGGCAACATCGGCTCCAAGATCACCATGAAGTACCCGGCGGTCTGGCTGATGGGCCCACATGCAAAGGGCGAGACCCTGTCGATCGCGTTCGCCGGCGAAGGCCAGCATCAAGACACCGGCTCCAAGATGGTGCATGCCGCCCCGCACACAAGTTCGACGATCGTATCGAAGTCGGTCTCGCGCAGCGGCGGGCGCGCGTCCTACCGCGGGCTGGTGTCGGTAGAACCGGGTGCAGTGCACTCTGCATCTAGCGTCAAGTGCGATGCCCTGCTGGTGGACAACATTTCGCGCACCGACACCTACCCTTACGTCGACGTTCAGGAGGAGGACGTCTCGATGGCCCACGAGGCCACCGTCTCCAAGATCAGCGAGGACCAGTTGTTCTACCTGATGCAACGCGGTCTCGGTGAGGACGAAGCGGCGGCGATGGTGGTGCGGGGTTTCGTGGAGCCGATCGCCCGCGAGCTGCCGATGGAGTACGCCCTCGAGCTGAACCGGCTGATCGAGTTGCAGATGGAGGGCGCGGTCGGCTGAGCGCAGCTGCCACGCACGCCCGAAAAGACGAACAGGAAAGAGAATCCAGTTGAGCACCATCACCAGCGAGCCCCGATCCGCGGTCGCAGCCAAGCAGTTCACCTCACATCTGCACCCGACTCCGTCGTGGCTGCGCGCCGACCACACCGTGCCCACCGGCCGGGAAGAGACCTGGCGATTCACTCCGGTCGATCGGTTCAAGGTCTTGATGGGCGAGTCGGTGCCCGACCAGGTCGACTGGCAGGTCAGCCAACTCGACGGGGTGACGCAGCGGCTGATCGATGCCGAGCAGGCACGTGAGTTCTCCTTCGATGCGCCGGTAGACGTGGTGGCCGCCCGAGCCGTGGCTGGTGCGATGCGAGGCGCAACCCTGGTTGAGGTGGCCCCCGAGGTCAAGCCGGACGCACCGCTAGTGCTGGAAGTTACCGGAGACGGTCAGGATGCGGTCACCCACTTCCTGCTGGAAATCGGCCACCATGCCGAGGTCACCGTGGTGCTGCGGCACTCGGGGATGACCCGGTTAGCCTCCAAGGTGGAGGTACATGTTGGTGACGGGGCGCTGGTCGACCTCGTTTCGGTGCAGGACTGGAGCGCAGGTGCGGTGCACGGTGGCCAGTTCTCGGTGCTGGTGGGACGAGACGCCAAGGTGCGCACCATTCAGGCTTCCGTCGGCCAGGGTGACGTGCGATTGGTCGAGCGGGCACAGTTCGCCGGGCCCGGCGGTAATTTGGAGCAGCTGGGCATCTACTTCGTGCAGGCCGGCCAGCATGTCGAGCACCGGTTGTTGGTCGACCACAACCATCCGCGAACGGTGAGCCATGTTGATTACCGAGGCGCGCTCCAGGGCAAGGGCGCGCACTCGGTGTGGATCGGCGACGTGATGATCCGCAAGATCGCCGTCGACATCTACACCTATGAGTCCAACAAGAACCTGATGCTTACCGAGGGCTGCCGGGCTGATTCGGTGCCCAATCTCGAGATCGAGACCGGCGAGATCCATGGCGCAGGCCACTCCAGCTCAACCGGACGTTTCGACGACGAACAGCTTTTCTACCTGCGCAGCCGCGGCATCCCGGAGGAGCAGGCCCGCCGACTGGTCGTGGAAGGCTTCTTCCTGGACATCATCCGCCGCATCGGCGTCCCGCAGATCGAGACCCGACTCACCGAGGCGCTCAACGCGCAGCTGGCCACTATCGACGGCATCACCCACGAAGCGATGCTGGACGAACGCCCGGCGGAGGTCGAACTGTGAACCCCGTCCTGGTAGCCACCCTCGATGAACTCGGCGACGTGCCGCTGGGTGTCGAGGTGCCAGAGGCCGACCTGGAGTTGGCGCTGGTCCGCATCGGCGACGAGGTCTTTGCGATCCGTGACGAGTGCAGCCACGGCAAGGTGCGGCTCAGCGAAGGCGACGTCGACGTCAGAAATTGCGCCATCGAGTGCTA
>JAAYVP010000187.1 GCA_012517115.1 Brooklawnia sp.
ATTCCTCAGCTGCTACTTGATACTGCCGCCGCTCAGGCCGGCGTAGTCACCCGGCAACAGGCGATCTGGGCAGGCCTTAGTGAGCGTTGCTTGCGACGGTTGGTGGCCGAAGGCTGTTGGATGCGCTTGGCTAGAGGGATTTACCAGGTCAGCGGCCTGCCACCGGCTTGGCGTTCGCTGGCTTGGGCTGGCACCTTGGTCTGCGAAGGTGCCGCAGTTCGAGGCCACGCAGCCGCTCGACTTTGGGGATTTCACGAGGAGGAGACATTCCCAATCGGAATCCTGCTACCACCCGGTGCGAAGAGTGGCATCTTGGGTGGCTGGTGGGAGTTCAGCAGGACACGCGTCGGGTTCCGTGCGGTGGGAAGCCCTCCCCGCCTCGACGTAGAACACACCGTACTCGACCTGTGTGCCGTAAATCCTGACAGCAGTTCGGTCTGGGTTACGCAGGCCGTCGGGGGCCGTCGCACCACCGTGGCCAGATTGCGCGAAGCGCTGGGGGAGCAGTCGCGGCACCCGGCCCGCCGTCAGTTGGGGGAGGTCCTGGGCGATGTTGACGAAGGCTGCCACAGCCCATTGGAGTTGACGTACCGGCGAGACGTTGAGAGGGCACATGGGTTGGATCCGGGGCGGCGTCAAGTGCGCAGTGGAACTGGGGGTTACGTGCGAGACGTGACGTACGACGAGGGCCTGGTGGTCGAGTTGGATGGCCGGCGTGGTCACGATGGAGCGGGGTTCTTTCGGGATATCGATCGCGACAATTACCACCTGGTCTACGAGGGCTTGCAGACCCTCCGGGTCGGGTGGAAGCAGTGCCATGAAGACCCCTGCCGCGTGGCGAGGGTGGTTGCCGCCCTGCGTCGCAGCCTGGGATGGACCGGCGATCTCAGGCGATGCCGCCGGTGTCGGCTGGTGCCGGAAGCGATGATGGCCTGATCTGCCGGGCATCGGGTCACGGCAGAGGACTGTGCCGGTTTTCAGCCGTCTGCGCCGGAGAATCGGCACGTTGATCGCGGTCAGCGGGCCGCAGGGGGGAAGCGACCGCTTGGCGCTGCGCTTAGGCTGTACCGGTGAGTTTCTCGGGGCTGTTCGAGGCGCTGGCCGCGGAGCGCGGTGTCGCCGAAGTGATCGGCGAAGCAAAGGCAGGGCTGGCAGCGTCCGACCTGACGTGCGCGCCGGCGTCGCGTCCTGCGTTGCTGGCAACCGTGGCGACGCACACCGAGCGGCCGTTGCTGGTGGTCACCTCGACGTTCCGCGAGGCGGAGCAACTCAGCGCCGCGCTCGCTTCACTTCTTGACGACGATCAGGTCGTCTACTACCCCGCCTGGGAGATCCTGCCGCACGAGCGTCTCAGCCCCCGGTCTGACACCGTGGGCCGTCGGCTTGAGGTGCTGCGCCGCATCACGGGACGCGACGAGAGTCCCGTCCCGCGAATCGTGGTGGCCCCGGTCCGCGCGATGCTGCAGCCGCAGGTCGCCGGTCTGGCCGAACTGCGTCCGGTCAGACTGCGCGTCGGGGCGGAGTACGAGATGGGCAGGTTGGCCGCCGATCTGGTGGCCGCCGCCTACCAGCGGGTCGACCTGGTGGAACGCCGCGGCGAGTTCGCGCTGCGTGGCGGCATCGTTGACATCTTTCCGCCCACCGAGAACCACCCTGTCCGCCTCGACTTTTTTGGTGACGAGATCGACACCATTACCTACTTCCAGGTGGCCGACCAGCGATCCACCGACCGCACCCTCACCGAGGTCGAGGCGGCCCCCTGCCGAGAACTGCTCATCACCGACAAAGTGCGTGGCCGGGCAGCCAACCTGGTGGCCGATCACCCCGAACTGGCCGAGTTGCTCGAGAGAATCGCCGCCGGGCAGGCTGTCGAGGGCATGGAGGCGTTGATTCCGGCGTTGGCCGACCGCCTCGAACTGCTGATCGATGTGCTGCCCAGCAACGCCCTGGTGCTGGTCAATGATCCCGAGCTGGTCCGCACCCGCGCCGAAGACCTCGTCCGCACCAGCCAGGAGTTTCTGCGGGCAGGCTGGGCGGCCGCCGCGACCGGAGGCAAAGCGCCGATCGACCTGGGAGCCAGCGCCTACCAGTTGCTCGGTGACGTGCGTGCTCATGCGTTGGGCCGCGGTCAAGGCTGGTGGTCGCTGTCGAGCTTCGCCGCTAACCCAGATGCCAGCGAGATTGAGGCGGACGCGTCGCTCGCGGGCGTCCCATCGCGGCACCTCGACCTGACCGACACCAGCAGTTGGCACGGTAACGTGGACGGCTTCATCGACCAGATCAAGCGGGACATCTCCGAGGGCTGGCGGGTCCTGCTGTCGGTCGAGGGCGCCGGGCAGGCCAGCCGCCTGGCCGAGGTGCTCGGCGACAACGACATCGCGTCGCGCATCGACGAACAGTGGACCGTCGAACAGACCCCTGTGGTGCAGATTTTCCGTAGTGGGCTACGCAATGGGTTCCGCGCGGCCGGCGTCCAGTTGGTGGTGCACACCGCAGCCGACATCACCGGCGGCGGCAACGAGCGCACCGCCCGCAAGATGCCTACCCGCCGACGCAACCAGATCGTCCCGCTTGAGCTCAAACCGGGGGACGCGCTGGTGCACCAGCAGCACGGGGTGGGACGCTACGTCGAGATGGTCACCCGTACCGTGGCCAGCGCCACCCGCGAGTACCTAGTCCTGGAGTACGCGCCGTCCAAGCGTGGCCAGCCGGGCGACCGGCTCTACGTCCCGATGGATCAGTTGGATGAGGTCTCCCGTTATGTTGGCGGCGAAGCGCCCAGCCTCGACCGGATGGGTGGTGCTGACTGGCGGCAGCGGAAGTCCCGGGCTCGCAAGGCGGTTCGCGAGATCGCGTCCGAACTGATCAAGCTTTATGCGGCGCGGCAGGCCACCAAGGGCCACGCGTTCGGCCCCGACACGCCTTGGCAGCGGGAGTTGGAGGACGCCTTCAGCTACACCGAGACCCCAGATCAGTTGGCGACGATCAACGATGTCAAGGCCGACATGGAGCAGGTCGTCCCGATGGACCGGCTGGTCAGCGGTGACGTCGGTTACGGCAAGACCGAGATCGC
>JAAYVP010000188.1 GCA_012517115.1 Brooklawnia sp.
AAGCCGTTATGCTTCACCTCGAAGGTGCTCCTTCTGCTTGGTGGATCTGGACTGTCGTAATCCCTATCCTCCCAAGCCGGGAGCACCTTCACCTATCCAACACACCACCCGCGGGCATACCCCCATGAAAGCCCGAGGCTAGCTCGTCTGCGCCGTTACCGCCAAGTCAACATCGGCGACCACACGATGACCACACGATGACCTGCTGCCTGACGACTCCAACGGCTCCTCGCAACCGTCCCTGGCTGGAATGCGCACCATTCCTTGGTCCAACTCGGGTGAAACCGCGTTGGCGGCGACTGCGGTTCAGATCCGTGCGGGGAGTGTTATCGCGGCGCCCGGGAGATCTGAGCACTTCGGCGCGAGGCCGACTGCAGGGCCGCGGTGCAGCGGGTCGCCTCCCGCCAGGACCGTGACCAGTTTCCTTCGTCTCGGGCCGGTGTCGGTGCTGTCGCCACGGTGGCTATCGTGCGCGTTGGCCGTCACTGGACAATGTGAAGGAAACCTGTCATCTGGGTTGGGTCAGGTTCACAGATCCGGCGCACCGGATCGCCGTGTGCCGGGAGGAACTGTGGTTGGGGATGGAAAAGGCCAACCCGGTCGCGGTCACCGGCACCCGGATGGGCTGGCTGCTGAACGGTATCGGCCTCTGCCAACTCGGTCTGGGCGCTGCGATCGGCGGGATCAGGGTGTTCGAAGAGGTGACCGCCCCGATCATCGAACCCGAACTAGCGATCCTCGCCCGGCTCCACGGTCATAGTGCGCACTAGTCCGGCCCAACTCAGGTCTGTGACCGGGATGTCGCTGTCGCAGAGCAGGAGGGCGCCGGTCGGGAACGGAATTGCTGGTTTGGTCCTGTGAAGGATACTGCAGAAACTACGCTGCGCCTTCGTCCACAGGGCCAGTTCTCAGGCTGTCACCGGCACAGATCGTGGTATTCCGGATGACGTTCCAGCCAACCACGAAAGAATGGGCACGAAGTGGTCACCTTGCGCGTCCCCGCCGCCCTGACATCGTCAAGAGCCGCCCGCACCAAAGCCGCCCCGACTCCGCGGCCTTCGAAGACCGGCCGAACCAGGGTGTGGGTGAAGGTGATCAAGCCATCACCCAGTTCGTACTCGGCGAACCCCGCCAACTGGCCGTCCAAGCGCGCCTCATAGCGACTCCGCCCCGGGTTGTTCGTGATCTCAGCCTCACCGCTCTTCCGCACGTCCTAACCCTACGCAATGACCGAAATGCCTGAGCCAGGCCGGTCCGGCGAGAGGAACGCGTCGATCCGATCTGAAGTCAGCCGCCCTTCACAGACCGTGCCCGTCTGCTCATAGACCGGGGCCAGGAATCACCGGCAGCGGCGCTGCCATACAATCGGTGCCCTGCAAGCAATTCTGAGAGGAAATCCGATGCGTCGAATCATGGCTGCTGGCCTGTTGGCCGCGCTCACCTTGACTGCCTGCGGGGGTGGCTCAGCCACCACCGGGTCGTCTGACTCAACTGCTGCGTCCGCAAGTGCAGCCAGCAGTGCCGATCGAAGCTACGACGTCTCAGGCATTGAGAAAGTGGACGCGATTGCCGCCCTGCTGCCAGCGGCCGTGGCTGAGAGGGGCACTTTCGTGGTGGGCGCCGCGATCGATTACCCGCCGGCCGAGTTCCGGGCCGAAGACCTGCAGACCGCGATCGGCTACGACGTCGACATGAGTAAGGCCCTGGGCCGGGTGCTCGGTCTCGAGACCGAAACCAGCGCCGCTGAGTTCGCCAACCTGCTGGCCGGTATCGGCACCAAGTACGACGTCGGCATCTCGTCATTCACCATCACCAATGAGCGGATGGCTAGCTTCAACATGATCTCCTACATCACGGTTGGCTCCTCCTACGCGGTGCGGACCGGCAACCCGGAGAGCTTCGACCCGCAGTCTGTATGTGGCCAGACCATCGCTGTACAGACCGGCACCTGGCAGGAGGAAGACCTCGCCGCCAAGTCGGAGCAATGCAAGGCAGACGGTAAGCAGGCCGTCGACGTGCTCAGCTACGGCACCCAGGCCGACGTCACCACCAACGTGATCGGCGGCAAGGCGATTGCCTACTACGCCGACTCGACTGTCGCAGACTATGCGTCCGCGCAGACCAACGGCCAGATGGAGGTTGTCGGAGGAGTGTTCGACGCAGCACCCCAGGGCATCGTCGTCGCGCAGAGCGACGCTGAACTCACCCAGGCCGTTCAGCAGGCAATGCAGTACCTGATGGATCAAGGCATCTGGACCAGCATCCTGGCCTCCTGGGGTGTTGACGAGTCTGCCGCGCTCGACACCGCCGAACTGAACCCCAAGGTCTAGTTCCTGTGGCAGCCGAGCCCACACCCGATCTGATCAAGGCGAAGCCGGTACCCCGGCCCGGTGTCTGGGTCGGCGCCGTCATCGTCGCGGTGCTCGGCCTCGGCCTTGTCGACTCGCTGATCAGCAACCCGGAGTACCGCTGGCAAACGGTGCGCGAGTACCTGTTCGACCCACGGGTGCTGTCAGGTGTGGGCTGGACGCTGCTGCTGACCGCAGGTGCGATGGTGATCGGTATTGTGCTGGCCCTGACCATCGCCATCATGCGGATGGGCACCAACCCGATCCTGCGGGGGGTGGCGTGGGCCTACATCTGGTTCTTCCGTGGTACCCCGGTCTACACCCAGTTGGTTTTTTGGGGTCTGATCACGATTCTCTACCGACGGATCAGCGTGGGCATCCCGTTCACCGATGTGACGTTCTTCTCGATCGACTCAAAGCTGATCTTCACCGCCCTAGTAGCGGCGTTGCTGGGTCTGGGATTGAACGAAGGTGCCTACCTGTCCGAGATCGTTCGAGCGGGGTTGAACTCGGTCGACAAGGGACAATGGGAGGCGGCGACGGCGCTGGGTATGAAGCGCGGCACAGTGCTGCGACGCATCATCATCCCGCAGGCGATGCGGGTGATCGTGCCGCCAACCGGCAACGAGACCATCTCGATGTTAAAGACCACATCGCTGGTGCTGGCGGTGCCTTTCATGCTCGAACTGACCTTCGTCACCAACGCCATTGGCAATCGCACCTTCCTGCCGGTGCCGCTGTTGATCGTGGCTGCGATCTGGTACCTCCTGATCACCTCGATCCTGATGGTCGGGCAACGGTATTTGGAGGCCTATTACGGCCGTGGCTTCGACGGTGAGCAGGCGGGCGGACGCCGGGTGCGTGGCATGTCGCGTCGCCAGCAGGCGATCCTGGCTGCGGGCACCGTGAAGTCCGATCCGACCCTGGATGTGACTCCGTGAACAGCATGACCGAACACGTCAGCCCCCCGATGGTGGATGTCCGGGGCGTCCACAAGTTCTTCGGCGATCTCCATGTGCTCAAGGGCATCGACCTGGTCGTTCAGCGCGGCGAGGTCTGCGTCGTGCTTGGGCCGTCCGGCTCCGGCAAGTCCACCCTGATCCGCTGCATAAACGAGATGGAGCAGATCAGTGCCGGGCGCCTCTATGTCGACGGTGAACTGATGGGGCTGCGCGAAGAGGAGAAGGGCGGCCGTACCGTTCTGCACCGGCTCAAGGACGCCGAAATATCCCGTCAGCGCTCCAGGATCGGTATGGTCTTCCAGCGGTTCAACCTGTTCCCGCATATGACTGCGCTGCAGAATGTGATGGAGGCTCCCCGGCAGGTCAAAGGGGTGTCGAAGAGGGACGCCGAGCAGCGCGCCCGCGACCAGCTTGCCCGCGTTGGGATGAGCGACCGCGCCGGGCACTATCCTGCCCAGCTGTCGGGCGGCCAACAGCAGCGCGTCGCGATCGCGCGCGCGTTGGCGATGGACCCGGAATTGATGCTGTTCGACGAACCCACCTCCGCCCTCGACCCGGAACTGGTGGGGGAGGTGCTGGGGGTCATGCGTCAACTAGCGGCCAGCGGTATGACCATGATCGTGGTGACCCACGAGGTCGGTTTCGCCCGCGAGGTTGCTGATCAGGTCGTCTTCATGGATGACGGGGTGGTTGTCGAGCGCGGCACCGCACACCAGGTGATCAGCAACCCGCAGCAGGCGCGCACCCGCGATTTCTTCGGAAAAGTGCTCTGACCGGGGCCAGCGAACCCTCCGATTCACCTATCTGCCCAGGGTTCGCTGGTCAGGCGAAACGTAAATGGACTGCAGACGCGAGCTGGGGGCCGGTCATCTTGACCGACCCCCAACTGTTTGTCCTTGACGGCTTGGCCGCTCGCGCTACGCCTCAGCCTGCTGGCTCGGCTGCGCTTTGCCGATCTGATCCTTGAGGAAGTCCTGAGCCTGGTCGACCTGCGCGGCGTACTTGCCCTCGGTCTTCTGATCGACGAGGTCGCCGACCTTGTCGATCGCCTGCTCGACTTGGCCCTCATGAGCGTCGGCGGCGGCCTTAATGTCGTCGAAGAACCCCATCCGAACCTCCTTTCTCTAGGCTTCACACCGGCGGCTGCGCGGCGTTGAGCCAAGACTAAGAGGCAAATGCAGCCGACTCAAGACTGTTTTGGGTCGCCGATAGATGTGGGCTCAGCGGTGAGCTAGCAGATGCTGCCCGTCCGCAGGACGCCAGCGTCCGCCATCTCGGTGAGGATCGTCGACACCAGCTCCGCAGCCCGCGGGTGCGGGCCATGGACGGCAATCGCGTCCTGCACGAGTTGGTCCCTGGAAGCACCGGCCGCGCAACCCTCCCACAGCGTCAGGCCCAACCCGCTGAGCCGAACCGGGGTCCGGTCAACCATCAGCAGTGCCTCGTCATCGATACGAACAGCGTCGCGCACTGCGGCTTGGCTGTAGTGCGCGTCCACGTCGGCGGGCAGGACGGTGACCGGCAGCGGCGCCCAGTCCAACTTGGGCAGTGGAGCGTCGATCAGCCCGTGCAGGACGGGTCCGGTCACCTTCGCGTCAGAGTATGTCAGCCGGGCGAGTCCGCAGGATTCCAGCAGCTGGCACAGGCTTTGCAGCGGTCGGTCGAGACTGGGTAGCGCCGAGATCTGCGGGATCAACTCCAGGATCCCATCCAACATGGGAATCCACGCGAAGGACGGTGGGCTGGGGACGTCCAGCACCCGGTCCAGGATTGCGATTCTCACCAGTGTGAGCTCGCCCGGACAACTGCCCAAGCCGAGCTCGTCGGGGCTGTGCTGGGTCTTGTGCGCTGGCCGGTCGCGGTCGATGACTACCGAGAGGGGCTTCGGGTAGGCGAGCACGCGTCGCTCGTCGTCCACGGCCACGGTCTCGTCGGTCACGTATCCCCAGCCGTCGCTGGCCAGCGCACGCGCAGCTGTCGTCTTGCCGGAACCTGACGGCGCAACCAGGGCCACTACCCGGCCGCTGTCATCGGAGAGCCCGGCCGCGTGGAACATCAGCGTCCTGCCGGCTAGCACCTCGATCGCATGCGCCGTCACTTGGGAGGTGAGCGGATAGCCGAACAGCTCCGGCGCCGGGCCAGCCGTTCCCGAGACCCGGATCACGATTTCGGTGTCCGCTTCGTCGTCGCTGACTAGGCATCGCGACCATTGCGCCCGCAGCGCGGCTGCGGTCTCGGGGTCGTCGGACTCAAGCCGCAAGACGGTCTCGAGCGCCCGAACGCGTACGACGGCATCTTGGGTCGGCTGGGTCATTCGCCCATGCTAGAGGCTGACCGGTTCCAAGGCCGACTCGATCGGTTCTTCGGGTGTGCAGGACTATGCGGAGCTGTCCGCAAGCAAGCTGATCCGGTGCGATGCGGGTTCAAGGCAAGCCTGCCAGACGTCCTAATGCCGCTGTCGCCGCACCGACGACGACTACCAGCAGGAATGGGGCACGGAGCCAAAGGGCAAGACCAGCCGCCACCAGTGACAGGGCGCGCGCGTCTAGGGACAACGACTGTCCGGACGCGAACGCCTGCGTGGCTACCAGTGCCGCTAGCAAGCCGATGGTCATCGCCCGGCTGATCCGTTGCACGTTCTCGGATTCGAGAAGGGACCGCGGCACCAGATAGCCGACCAGCTTTGTCACAAAGGCCACCAAGCTGGCGAGCAGGATCCAACCCCACAGACTCACCGACGAGCCTCCACCTCGGTTCCTCGCCGTGCGTGCAGCACGACTGCGATCAAGCCGGCCAGTAGCAGCGGCAGACCGGGTGGTGCCAAAGGCACGGCCAACACCGTAACCAATGCGCAGAGCACCGCCAGCGCTGCAGCATCCCGGTTGCGAAGCCGAGGCCATAGCAGACCGAGGAAAGCGGCGACCGCTGCCCCGTCCAACCCCCAAACGCGCGGATCGCCCAGGGCGTCGCCCGCCCAGGCACCGAGGAACGTGAACAGGTTCCACAGCGCGAAGACCCCAACCCCGGCAGTCTAGAAACCGAGCTGACGCTCCCGATCGTCATCCTGAGCCATCGCAGTCGCGAAGGACTCGTCGATGGACAGGTGCGCCATCAGCGGTCTCAGCAGCCCCTTGGGTGCGAGGAACGCGTTCAACTGCGCCCCGTACAACGCATTTCGCACGCCCAACAGGCTGGCCGCAGCCAAGGCAGGTGCCCCACCACTGCCCAGCGTCCCGATGAACGCAAACTGGGATCCGCCGGTGAACATGATTGCGCTCAGGGCCTGGGCCTGAAGTCTGTCAAGACCGGAGGCGACGGCTAATGCGCCGAACGAGACGCCGTAGAGGCCAGTTGCCACCGCAACTGATCCGCCCATTTTGACCGCTGCGCTGGACAGCAGGGGGCTCACTGAACCGCGCGCTGGTCGACCTGGCTAGCGGACTGGGCGTCCTGGCTTGCGAGCTGTGCGTCCTGGCCTGCGGACTCGGCGTCCGGTTGCGGCACGCGAGCCCGACCACGCAGCACCAAGACCACGACAGTGATCAGCACTGCAGCAGTGCCACTGATCGTCAGGGGCGGTGAGAAGTCGTACAGCGCCAGCCACAGCTGGAAGCCGACAAACCCGACCGTGCCATAGAGCAACGCCCAGAGCGTTGAGCCAGCGACCAGTGCCGGGATAAACCGGCGCAGTGGCATTCTGAGACCCCCGGCAGCGAGCAGCACCAGCGACTGGAAGCCCACCGTCAGGAAGCACACTGCCACCACCGGCGCACCGTATCGAGCCACCAACTCGGTTGCCTGCCGATAGCGGTGGCTTTGGATGCGAGTCGCGAACCTGGTTCGTGACATGCCGGCAATCAGCCCACGCCCGGCAGCGTATGTTGCGCCCGCACGGAGGAAGACAAGGCAGAAAAGCGCAGCATAGATGACGAGCTTTGGGGCCTCCCAGGTCTGTGGATTCACCGTGACTCCTTTAGTTGACCGGTCCACCATACCGGTTGCCGCTCGGCTCAGACCAGCAGTCGTTCTGTGGCCCGCGCGATCACCGGGTCGATCTGGAGAGCCGGAGCCGCAGGAATAGGCTGGGTCGCCATGGGCGACGTGTTGTCCGGCTTCTTCACCATCTGGTCAGTGATCGGGATCGGCTGGTTGTTGGCGCATCTCGAGATGCTAGACCACACCGCCCAGAGCGTGCTTTCGAAGGTTTCCTTTTATGTGGGTCTTCCGGCGTTGCTGTTCAGCAGCCTGCGGGTTGCCGACTTGGAACGCATCTTCTCCTACAACGTCTTGGTGTCGTCGTTGGCGATCTTCATCACATTGGCCGTCTATCTGGTACTTGCGTCCACTCTGTGGCAGCGGAGCCGGGGTCACAAGGTGATCGGCAGCTTCGGATCCTGCTACGTAAACGCCAACAACATGGGTCTGCCCATCGCCGCGTACGTGCTCAAGGACACCAGTTGGGTGGCGCCGATCCTGCTGATCCAGGTGATCTTCCTGCAGCCGCTGGGCTTGTCCATCCTGGATGCGCTGTCCGCCCGCAAGCATGGTCAGGCGACCTCATGGTGGTACAACCTGTCGATGCCGCTGAGGAATCCGATGACCCTTGGGGTGGCGGCAGGCTTGGCGGTCAACCTCCTGGGTCTGTCGCTGCCGAATCTGTTCGCTGGCACTATCGAGTTGGTGGCGGGCATCTCCGTGCCGGCCATGCTGATTGCATTCGGGATTTCGCTGCGCACGGGCCCGTTGCCTGGCAAAGGAAACGTGGCCGAGACCATCACCATCAGCCTCCTTAAGGTGGTCTTCCAACCCTTGGTTGCCTTCCTGCTGGCCCGACTTGTCTTCGGACTCGATCCGGTCGCAACGCTGGCGGTCACCGTGCTGGCTGGGCTGCCTACGGCGCAGAACGTCTTCATCTTCGCGATGCGCGGTGACCAATCTGTGCAACTGGCCAGGGACGTGATTTTTATCACATCGCTCGCGTCGATTCCTGCGGTGACGGTCATGGCTGCCCTGGTTGGTCCCGTCTGACCAGACTCTTCGCGCAGCATTTTTGTGGCGGAGTCCCACGAAGCGGGATCGGGTGGGTACCGTCTTCGCTATGACATTGGTACCTGCCCTTACAAAGGATGAACTCGCCAGTGTGGACGCCTGGTGGCGTGCCGCCAACTACCTGATCGTTGGTCAGATCTACCTGCAGGAGAATCCGCTCCTGCAGCGCCCACTCAGTGCCGACGACATCAAGCCCAGGTTGTTGGGCCACTGGGGGACCAGCACGGGTCTCAGCTTCATCTACTCCCACATCAACCGGCTCATCCGCCATACCGGCCAGGACGTCTTGTACGTTGCCGGCCCCGGCCATGGGGGCCCGGCCTTGGTGGCCGCTGGCTACCTTGAGGGCTACTACTCCGACGTCTTCCCGCGGGTCTCCCAGGACGTCAGGGGCCTGCGAACACTGTTCCGGCAATTCAGCGCACCCGGCGGTATCCCGAGCCACGCGTCCGTGACCACGCCCGGCTCGATCCACGAGGGCGGCGAGTTGGGCTACGCGCTGTCGCACGCTTTCGGCGCGGCGTTCGACAACCCGGACCTGCTGGTCGCCGCCGTGGTCGGTGACGGTGAGGCCGAGACCGGACCGCTGGAGGGCGGCTGGAAGGGTGTTAGCTTCCTGAATCCCGTGCACGACGGCGCTGTGCTGCCGATCCTGAACTTGAACGGCGCCAAGATCGCCGGCCCAACCGTACTGGCCCGCAAGGATCCGGAAGAGGTCACCTCGCTTTTGGAGGGCCACGGCTATGAGGTCGTGTGGGTTGAGGGTATGGACCTGCCTTGGATGCACGAGCGGTTCGCGGACGCATTGGCCTACTGCTACGAGCGCATCAAGAAGATCCAGCAGGACGCCCGCTCGGGTGAATGGGACGGGCAGCGTCCGACCTGGCCGATGATCGTGCTGCGTACCCCAAAGGGCTGGACCGGTCCTCGTGAGGTTGACGGCAAGGTGACCGAGGGCACTTGGCGCTCCCACCAGGTGCCCCTGTCGGGCGTCAAGGGTGACCCGGAGCACCTGAAGCTCCTTGAGAAATGGCTACGGTCCTACGGGATCGGCGACCTGTTCAACGACGACGGCACCCTCACTGACCTAGTGAAGTCGAACAATCCCGTCGGCGACAAGCGGATGACCGCGAACCCGTACGCAAACGGTGGCCGACTGACCGTCGATCTCGACCTGCCCGACTACCGGGACTACGCAGTCGAGGTGACCCCCGAGACCCGTGCCACAGAGCGGGTGGAGTCCACCCGGAAGCTTGGCGAGTTCATGCGCGACATCTACGCCAAGAACCCCACCAATTTCCGGCTCTTCTGCCCGGACGAGACCAACTCGAACCGGTTGGGTGCGGTCTTCGAGGTTTCCGACCGAGCATTCATGGAACGCATCGACGTGATCGACGAGAAGATCGGCCCCAACGGGCGGGTCATGGAGGTGCTGTCGGAGCACAACTCCCACGGTTGGCTGGACGGTTACACGTTGACCGGTCGGCACGGCATGTTCGCCTCGTACGAGGCATTCGGCATGGTGTCGGCATCGATGACGATGCAGCAGGCGAAGTGGCTGCAGGAAGCCAATCACCTGTCCTGGCGGGCCAAGGTGCCGAGCACCAACGTCTTCTTGAGCTCGACCTGCTGGCGCAACGATCACAACGGGTTCTCGCATCAGTCTCCGGAGTTGCTGCAAGTGGTGCTGAACCTGCGGGGTGACGTGGCCCGGATCTATCTGCCACCGGACGCCAACTGCCTGGTCGAGGTTGCCGACCACTGCTTCAAGTCGCGCAACTACGTGAACCTGATCATCCAGGACAAGCAGCCGCAGCCGCAGTGGCTGAGCATGGACGAGGCCATCGAGCACTGCACCCGCGGTTGCGGCGTCTGGGACTGGGCGGGTACCGACGGGCTAGGCAACGACAAGCCCGACATCGTGGTGGCCTGCGCTGGCGACGTGGTGACGATGGAGGCCGTCGCGGCCGCCGAAATCGTGAAGACCGTGCTGCCCGAACTCAAGATCCGGTTCGTGAACGTGGTCGACCTGATGACGCTTTACCGTCCGAAGGATCATCCGCACGGTATGAGCGTCAAGCAGTTCTCCGACTTGTTCACCGATGACTTGGACGTGGTCTTCGCCTTCCACGGCTACCCCGGCGCGATTCACCAGTTGGTGCATGGCCGCCCGGACGCCGACCGGTTCCGGGCCCGCGGCTTCAACGAGCAGGGCACCACGACCACGCCGTTCGACATGGTCGTGCGCAACGGGGTCGACCGCTACCACCTGGTGATGGACATCCTCAACAACGCCCGCAACGTTCCGGTCGGCGGCATCCAGCTTTACCAGTGGTGCACTGACCAGTTGCGTCGTCACGCTGAGTACATCGTGGAGAATCTGGAAGATATGCCGGAGGTCCGCAACTGGAAGCTCGGCGCATTCGAGGCCCCCGACTTCTCGGTTCAACATCACCACTCCGAAGCCCACGTGCCGCGTCCGCCGTTGCCCGAACGCTGACCTTTCAACCCTGAAGGTGGTCCCACACGAATGCGAGTGGGACCACCTTTGGTTCCAGCGCGTCGGCGCACGTTGTTGGGTCCCCTCGCTCGGCGCTGGGCCAGCGTGAGATTGCCTGGGGGCCTAGGCTGGCCAGCGACATGTCCCAGACCACCATCGCCGCCGTGCCCCGGATCGAGTTCGACCCCGGGTTGCCGATCAGCACGCACGTGTCCGAGATCACTGAGCTGATCCGCACCCACCAGGTGGTGGTGGTGGCCGGCGAGACCGGTTCCGGCAAGACGACCCAGTTGCCGAAGATCTGCCTGCAAGCCGGACGGCGCCGGATCGGCCACACACAGCCACGGCGAATCGCTGCCCGCAGCGTGGCCGAACGGATCGCCGCGGAGTTAGGCGTCCAGTTGGGTGAACTAGTCGGCTACCAGGTCAGGTTCACCCGGCAAGCCAGCCGCCAGACACGGGTCAAGGTGATGACCGACGGCATCCTGCTCGCCGAGATCACCCGCGACCGCGACCTGCGCCGCTACGACACGATCATCGTCGACGAGGCACACGAGCGCAGCCTCAACGTTGACTTCCTGCTCGGCTACCTCAAACAGTTGCTGCCGCGGCGGCCTGAGCTGAAGGTGATCATCACTTCCGCCACCATCGACACCGCACGCTTTTCCGCGCACTTCGACGACGCGCCGGTCGTCGAGGTCTCGGGCCGCACCTACCCGGTCGAGGTGCGCTATCGTCCGCTCGCCGACCCAGAGGACCCGAACGGTGACGAACTGGAACAGGCCGAGGGTATCGTCGCAGCCGTCGAGGAGCTACGCGCCGCAGGGCCGGGCGACATTCTGGTCTTCTGCTCGGGTGAGCGAGAGATCAGGGACGCCGCCGAGGCGCTGATCGCCGAGAAGTGGCCACAAACCGAGATCCTGCCGCTGCATTCCAGACTGTCGGCCGCCGAGCAGCATCGCATCTTCGCCCCACACACCGGACGCCGCATCGTGGTAGCCACCAACATTGCCGAGACCTCGCTGACCGTGCCGGGTGTGCGATACGTGGTGGACGCCGGCACGGCGCGCATTTCGCGCTACTCGAGCCGCACCAAGGTGCAGCGGCTGCCTATCGAACCCATCAGTCGGGCCTCGGCCAATCAGCGTGCCGGGCGTTGTGGGCGGCTAGCCCCCGGTATCGCGATCCGGCTCTACGACGAGTCGGACTACCTATCGCGTCCTGAGTTCACCGAGCCGGAGATCCTGCGCACCAACCTCGCCTCGGTGATCCTGCAGATGGCCAAGGCCCGCTTGGGCGACATCGCCGGCTTCCCGTTTGTTGAGGCGCCGGACGCCGCCCAGATCGGGGACGGCATCCGGCTGCTGGAGGAACTGGGTGCGCTCAAGTCGCGGTCGCCGGTGCGGCTGACAGCCATTGGACACAAGCTTGCGGACCTGCCAATCGACCCGAGATTAGCGCGGATGCTGGTCGAGGCAGATCGGCGTGGCAGCCTGCGCGAGGTCTTGGTGATCGTGTCTTTCCTGGCGATCCAGGACGTCCGGGAGCGCCCCGCCGATCACCGAGCGGAGGCGGACCGACTGCACGCCAGGTTCCACTCCGATGAGGCACTCGAACGGGCGTCCCTCGAAGGCTCCCCACAGTCTGGTGTCAGCAGCCCGTCAGGGCCACTCAGCGGCCAGCCACCGCGTCACACCCCCCACACT
>JAAYVP010000189.1 GCA_012517115.1 Brooklawnia sp.
GTCTTGCGCTCCACGTTCGTCATCGATGTGGACGACGACGGCACCGGCACCATCGAGTTGGCCCAGTACAACGTGCGGGCCACGGGGCACGTCGATCGGTTGCGGCGCGATCTCGGATTGCTCCACTTGTGATCTAGACTGGTGCGGCTCCCATTGAGGCGCCGGAGTGGTGGAACTGGCAGACACGCAGGATTTAGGTTCCTGTACCGCGAGGTGTGAGGGTTCGACTCCCTTCTCCGGCACCAAAGGGGGCGGGCGGGCGTGCCGCCTGGTTCGGCCGCTGCTCCAAGAAGCTGACACCGTCGGGACGATCCGCGCACTCGCGTGAGGATCTACGCTTCCCCCATGAGCAATCCAACCGCTGCCTTCCTCGTGATCGGCGACGAGATCCTCTCCGGGCGCACCCGCGAAGCGAACGTGAACTACCTCGCAGTTGAGCTGTCTGGTGCCGGAATCGACTTGTCCGAGGTGCGCATCGTCCCCGATGAGCACGACCGGATCGTCGCCGCGCTTAACGAGCTGAGGAGCCGGTACGACCATGTCTTCACCAGCGGTGGAATCGGGCCCACGCACGACGACATCACCGCGGACGCAGTTGCTGCGGCCTTCGGAGTTGAGATCTCAGTGCGCGAGGACGCCCGTGCCCTGCTCGAAAGCAGGTCGGCGGCTCGCCACATCCAGATCAACGACGCACGGCTGCGAATGGCCCGCATCCCCGACGGCGCCTCGCTGATCGTGGTGGACAGCTCCGCCGCCCCTGGATTCAGCATCCAGAACGTGCATGTCATGGCCGGGGTACCGAGCATCTTTACCGAAATGGTAGACCGAGTGCTGCCGACCCTGGCGGCCGGGGCGCCGACCGTGTCCCGGGAGCTTCGCTTCGACGTGGGTGAGGGCCGGATAGCCGACCAGCTACGTGGGTTGGCCGCGGAGTTCCCCGAACTCGCCTTCGGTTCCTACCCCTTCTTCAGCGAGGGGGTCTACGGCACCAACATCGTGGTCCGGGGCACGGACCCAGACCTGGTCGAGCTCGGTTTCGCGCGAGTGCGGCAACTGCGGGACGCCACCCCTGGGGCCGGCGGCGCCGCGTACCGTTGAGGGCATGCCGATGACCTCCGTGACCGAATTGCCCTCTCTGCTCCGGGCCACCCTCGGCCGGGGATCTGGATCCGACGCCTCGTCCTGGGCGATCCTCGATCTCAGCGGCACGTATCCCACTTATCACGCCAACGACCTGAGCACGCTGCTCCAGCGCACCGAGTCGTTCCAGGCATTCACCGACCGGCTTGACCAACTCGGCAAAACCGAGTCGATCAACGGCGTGCTTGTCCGGGTGGTCGAACTCACCGCTGGGCTGGCCACCAGTGCAGCGATCGGGCGGGCGCTCGGGCGGCTGGCACGTTCGAAGCGCGTGGTGGTCTACTTACCGCAGGTCAATATGCGCAGCCTGCTGGTCGCCGCCGGGGCGCCCGAAGTGGTGGCGCCCGAGTCGGCGGAGGTCATGCTGCCGGGTTTCGCGGCCGAGCGCGTCTATTACGGCGAGTTCCTGACGCGCCACGGCATCGGTTTCGAGAATCTGCGGATTCGCGAGTATAAGAGCGCTTTGACCCGCTTCTGCGATGATCACATGGACGACCACGAGCGCGAGCAGCTCACCACTTATTTGGATTCGGCCGAACGGTCCTGGCTGGCGTCGGTTTCGTCGGCCGGCAACCTGGACGCGCTGCTCGGCGCCGATTTCACCA
>JAAYVP010000190.1 GCA_012517115.1 Brooklawnia sp.
GCCGAAGTCGGCCAAGTGCTCGGCTTGGTCGGCTCGCCTGCCGCGGCCCCCGTCCAGCCACCTGCACCGGCCGCCCCGGTCGTCGAAGCGGCCCCCGCAGCTGCCCCGCCCGCTCCGGCCCCGGCGCGCGCCACCCAAGAGCCCCCCGCTGCCGCACCCTCGGTCGCGCCTCGCGCGTCCGGCGAGGAGGAGGGCCCCTACGTCACCCCGCTGGTCCGCAAGATGGCCGCCGACCTGGGCGTCGACCTGAACTCAATCACCGGCACCGGTGTCGGTGGCCGAGTTCGCAAGCAGGACGTGCAGGCCGCTGCTGCGGCCGCCAAGGCCGCCGCAGAGCAGGCAACGGTAGCGACCGAGAAGCCCCCGACAGCAGCCGTCCCGGCCGTCACTCCGGCGAAGGCCGCCAGCGCCCCCGCCCCGGACCAGTCCGGCAAACGAGGCACCACCGAGAAGATGAGTCGGCTGCGCACGATCATCGCCGCTCGCATGGTCGAATCGCTGCAGACAGCAGCACAGCTCACCGCCACCGTCGAGGTCGACCTCACCGCGATCAGCAAGCTGCGCGCGAAGGTGAAGGACGACTTCCGTCGCCGCGAGGGCACCGGTCTGACCTACTTGGCGTTCATTTCGAAGGCTGCGGTCGAGGCACTGAAGGCGTTCCCGGTCATCAACGCGTCCATTGATGAGAAGAACATCGTCTACCACGGCGCCGAGCACCTCGGCATCGCGGTCGACACCGAGCGGGGTCTGATCGTCCCGGTGATCAAGAACGCCGGCGACCTGAGCGTCGGCGGCATCGCCAAGCAGATCTCCGACTTGGCCGCTCGTGGCCGCGACAACAAGCTCGGCCCTGACGAGTTGTCCGGCGCAACCTTCACCATCACAAACTACGGTTCGGCCGGGGCACTGTTTGACACCCCGATCATCAACCAGCCCAACTCCGCCATCATGGGCACTGGCGCACTGGTCAAGCGTCCGGTGGTGGTCAGCGACGAGTACGGCAACGACAGCATCGCGATTCGCGACATGATGTTCATCTCGATGAGCTACGACCACCGGCTGGTGGACGGCGCTGTCGCAGCCCGCTTCCTGTCTGCGGTCAAGGCCCGACTCGAGGGCGGCAGCTTCGGCGGCGAATTCGGCCTCTGACCAATCGCTAAGAATGGACGCCGCGAGCCTTGGGTTCGCGGCGTTCATTCGTGATCGGTAACATGGATATCCCGGGACCACGACACAAGCGACGGAGCATCGATGGCAAGGAGCGAGGCGGCCAAGGCGTTGGCCGAGAAGCAGAAGGCCGAGGCCAAGGCCCTGCGAGAGAAGAAGCGCAACTCCGATAACCCGGCCGACTGGAACACCCTGAGACAGATCCGCGAGTCGTTCAAAATCACCCATCAGGTCGACCCGAAGCTGCCGTACTGGTTGGCTGGCTCGTGGCTGGCGGTCGCCCTGATCGGGCTGGCGTTGGGCTTGATCTTCGGACGGTCCGGAAGCCTCGATTGGCTCTGGGGTCTGCTTGTGGGCGCACTCTTCGGCGTTACGGCAGCCATGTTCATGCTCACCCACCGAACCAAGAAGGGCGCCTACACCCGTTACAAGGGGCAGCCGGGCGCCGGCGAAGTGCCGCTCAGCATGCTGAACAAGAAGAAGTGGACCACCCAGCCGGCAATCGCAGTCACCAGGCAACAGGACTGTATCCACCGAGTGGTCGGTGAACCCGGAGTTGTGCTCGTTGGCGACGGTGATGCCGGCCGACTGAGGCAATTGATGTCGACCGAGGTCAAACGGCACCAGCAGGTGCTCTATGGCATCCACGTGGAGGCCATCCAGATGGGCGATGAGCCTGGTCAGGTGCCGATCGATAAGGTGCAGAAGCACATCGAGAAGATGCCCAAGACGCTCGACGCCGTCCAGATCGAAGAAGTCAAGGGCCGGCTCAAGGCACTTGATGCGATGAAGTCGCGCGTGCCGCTGCCTAAGGGGCCGCTGCCCACCTCGATGAAGGGTTCTCGCAGGGCGATGCGGGGCCGCTGAGTGGCGGTCGGCGCACCCAACCTGATCAACGCGGAAGGTCTCACCAAGGGTTACGGCACCCGCATTCTGCTTGACCAGGTGAGCTTGGGCTTGTCGGCTGGTGACGTCATCGGCGTCGTGGGACGCAACGGCGACGGCAAGTCGACGCTACTCGGTCTGCTCACAGGATCGGTTGAACCCGACGCTGGCCGGGTCATCCACACCGGGGGGATCTCAGTGGCGGTCCTGGCCCAGGCCGAAGAGCCGGCCGGTCAGCAGGATGTCCGTGACCTGGCACTCGGCAGCCAACCAGATCACGTCTGGGCGGCGGACGCCCGGCAACGCAGCGTGGTGGCGCATCTGCTGGCCGGCATCGAGCTCGACACCGCGGTCTCGGAACTCTCGGGCGGCGAGCGACGGCGCGCCGCCCTGGTTGGTCTGCTCACCGGTCGTCACGACCTGCTGGTGCTCGACGAGCCGACCAATCACCTCGATGTGGCAGCGGTGGATTGGCTGGCCCAGCACCTGCGCGAACTCCAGGAGCGTGGTGTCGCCATGCTGGTCGTCAGCCACGACCGCTGGTTCTTGGACGCCGTCTGCACCCGGATCTGGGAAGTACACGACGCCCGAGTGGACGATTACGAGGGCGGATATGCTGCCTACGTGCTGGCCCGGGCAGAACGGGGCCGGCAGGCGGCCGCCAACGAACAGCGCCGCCGCAACCTCGTCCGCAAAGAGCTGGCCTGGCTTCGGCGAGGCGCGCCCGCTCGCACCAGCAAGCCGAAGTTCCGCATTGAGGCCGCCAATGAGCTGATCGCCGACGTCGGCGAACCACGTGACAGGTTGGCGCTGTCGAAGTTCGCGACGGCCCGGCTGGGCAAGGACGTCATCGACCTCGCCGACGCATCGGTGATGCTGCCCGATGGTCGGGCGCTGCTCGACCGAGTGACCTGGTCGATCGGACCGGGCGACCGGATCGGCCTAGTCGGAGCCAACGGCTCCGGGAAGTCCACCCTGCTGCGACTGCTCGCGGGTGAACAACAGCCTTCTTCGGGTCGGGTCAAGCACGGGCTCACGCTTCGCCTGGCGCACTTGAGCCAGCATGTGACCGAACTGGACGACGAGGACCGCGTCCTGGCGTCGGTGAATCGACTGCGGGCCGAGACCAGGCTGGCCACTGGCCGGGACGCGTCAGCGGCCAATCTGCTGGAGGAGTTCGGGTTCACCGGTGATCGCCTGGTCACCCGCATCGGCGAACTATCCGGCGGCGAGCGGCGTCGTCTTCAATTCCTGCGGCTCCTGGTCGGCGAACCAAACGTGTTGTTGCTCGACGAACCAACGAACGACCTCGACATCGACACGCTAACGGTGATCGAGGACTACCTAGACAGCTGGCCGGGGACGCTGGTGGTCGCCTCCCACGACCGATACTTCCTGGAACGGGTCTGCGACGTTGAGTACGCGCTCCACGGAGATGGTCGCGTCGTCATGCTGCCCGGCGGAGTGGACCAGTACTTGTCGGAGCGGGCAAACGTTGAGCAGCCGCCGCGCGCAGCCAGTCGTGCTGCGGAGTCCCCCAGAATCTCGGACGCGGCCCGCGCCCGGGCCGCCCGCAAAGAGCTAGCCCGCTTGGAGTCGCAGCTTGACAAGGCGAGTCGAGCGATCGGGCGGTTGCACGTGCGAATGGTCGAGTCTGCGTACGACTACGACAAACTCGCCGAGTTGCAGGTTGAACTCGCCACCGCGGAGGCAATTCGATCCCAATTGGAGGATGCCTGGCTGCTGGCTGCCGAGGACGCCGAGAGCTGAGGCTGGAAGCCGCGGCCAGCCGTCAGCGCCTTGTGACAAGATGAACGCCATGTCACAGGATTGGAGCCCGCAGGGCACCCCGAACTATAGCCCGGCCCCCTCCCCTGGGTACGGATCGACCCCGCCCCCGAGCTATGGATCCACGCCATCTCCGGTCGTCAGCCCGGCCCCCACCGTTAGCGGGCAGCCCAGCCAGGCCGGATTCCGAGTATCACCCGCGCCAGGTAACACCTGGGGGCCAACCGCACCTCAGCCCACGGTGCGGCGCGAACCCAAGGACGATAACCCGTTCGCAGCGTTGCTGGACTTCGAGTTCCGCCGCTACGCCACTCCGGGCCTCATCAAGGTCGTCTACATCGTCCTGCTTGCCGCGATCGTGTTGTCGATGCTCGTCGGACTGGTCTCCGGGCTGGGCATGTTGTCGAGCCGTTGGACAGTCGAGATTGGTTTGCTCACCGTCTTCGGCAGTGTGGTGGGCGCGGCCGTCGCAGTCCTGCTCGTCCGAGTAGGCCTGGAGTACGCAATCGCCACGATCCGGATGTCCAGTGACATCGCCAAGATGCGTGACGAGTTGCGATCTTACGGCCCTTCCGCAGCCGCTGGGCAGCCGTAACATCGCTGAAACAGTCGCGCAACACCCTCGCGGGTTTCACTAGCTAACGTGAACGCGTTCAGTTTTCACAGCGGCCGGACAAGCCGGCCCCAAGTGGGAGGAAGCCAAATGTTCCAAGGCGCCGATGACCTGTTGGCCTACATCGCCGACGAGGGCGTCGAGAACGTCGACGTCCGTTTCTGTGATTTACCAGGCATCATGCAGCACTTCACCGTGCCGGCGGGCTCGTTCGGTCGTGAGGTCTTCGAGGATGGCTTGGCCTTCGACGGCTCGTCGGTGACCGGGTTCCAGACCATCAACGAGTCCGACATGTCGTTGTTGCCCGATCCGACCACGGCCTACTTGGATCCGTTCCGCAAGGCGAAGACCCTGGTGGTCAACTTCTTCGTACATGACCCCCTAACCAAAGAGGCGTACAGCCGCGACCCCCGCAACATCGCACGCAAGGCGCAGGCCTATCTGGGCACCACCGGCATTGGTGATACCGCCTTCTTCGCGCCCGAGGCCGAGTTCTATGTCTTCGACGATGTGCGCTACGAGACCAACGGCCACTCCTCG
Organism: Brooklawnia sp.; assembly: GCA_012517115.1. Lineage (GTDB taxonomy): Bacteria > Actinomycetota > Actinomycetes > Propionibacteriales > Propionibacteriaceae > Brooklawnia. Next base: position 4,994 of record JAAYVP010000190.1, read on the forward strand.
TTCTACTCGGTGGACGCCGAGTCGGCGGGCTGGAACACCGCCCGCGAGGAGGAGCGTGGCAATCTCGGCTACAAGGTGAAGCAGAAGGGCGGCTATTTCCCGGTGGCGCCCGCCGACCACTACGGCGACTTGCGCGATGAGATCGTCAAGCATTGCGAGGACGCCGGGCTGATCATCGAGCGAGCCCACCATGAGGTCGGTGCAGCTGGCCAGGCCGAGATCAACTGGCGTTTCGACGAGTTGTTGACCAGCGCTGACAACGTGATGAAGTTCAAGTACTTGGTGAAGAACGCCGCTTACGTCAACGGCAAAAGCGCCACCTTCATGCCGAAGCCGGTCTTCGGTGACAACGGATCAGGTATGCACTGCCACCAGTCGATCTGGCAGCAAGGCAAGCCGCTCTTCTACGATGAAACCGGTTACGCACAACTGTCCAACCTAGCCCGCTGGTACATCGGCGGCCTCTTGGCGCACGCCCCGGCACTGCTGGCCTTCACCAACCCCACCGTCAACAGCTACCACCGGCTGGTGCCCGGATTCGAAGCACCAGTCAACCTGGTCTACTCGGCCCGCAACCGATCCGCCTGCATTCGCATCCCCATCACCGGTTCAAACCCCAAGGCGAAGCGAATCGAGTTCCGCTGCCCCGACCCGTCGTCCAACCCTTACCTGGCGTTTGCAGCCATGCTGCTGGCCGGCCTTGATGGCATCGAGAACCGAATCGAGCCGCCAGCACCGGTCGACAAGGACCTCTACGAACTCCCCCCCGAGGAGCACGCCGACATCGCCCAGGTGCCCGGCTCGTTGGGTGAGGTGCTGCAGGCTCTTGAGGATGACCACGACTTCCTTCTCGCCGGCGACGTCTTCACCGCAGACTTGATCGAGACCTGGGTCGAGTTGAAACGTGCAGAGATCAATGAACTGCGCCAGCGTCCGCACCCCTACGAATTCGACCTTTACTACCAGATCTGAGGATCAGCAGCCGCTGGCTTGACGCGCGGCGGAAGGGGCGGCCCCGGCTTGCCACTCCACCGCGCGTACCCCACCCAGAGGCAACGCGTCACCGACCCAGTCGACGTCACGATGACCACGGCCAGCCAGCACGGCGAGCAGGACGGCGAAAGCGTGGCCGTGCCCGACCAAGACCACAGTCTGCGGGAGGTGGGGCCAACCGGCCAGTTCGTCTAGCAGTCTGCGCATCCGGCGGTGCACCTGGGCGATTGACTCTCCGCCACCCCAGTTCACCTCTGAGATGTCGAAGCCGGCCGGCACCGGCTCTGCCGTCAACTCACAAACCGGGCGCCCCTCAAGGTCGCCGAGGTACTGCTCGCGGAGCAATTCGGTGCTGTCGATCGTGCCCCCTAGTCGGGACGCAATCATCGCCGCCGTCTGATGTGCCCGCTGCGCGTCCGACGACACCACTCGCACCTGACCTCGCGCCAGACCGCAGACCCGCTCAGCGGCGAGGCGCGCCTGCTTGATGCCCAGGTCGGTCAATTCAGCATCGAGCAACCGGCCTGGGACGAGGTGGTCCCGGTTCGCGGTCGACTCACCATGTCGGACCAGCACAAGTAACGCCACCGCTCAAGACCCCGCCGCTTCGTCTCGACCCCGATCATTACCCAGGTTCACAGTGGCGTCACAGTTTCTTCACCGAGTCCACCTAGCCTGGATCACTTGGATGGTCTCACTGAGCCAAACGACCTGGGAGACCCCCGATGAATCTCATTCTAATTGCCGCCGACTTAGTGGTCATCAGCGTCATGCTGCTGGCCTTCTACCTACCCCGCCACGGCCGTCGCGAACTGGTCTCCAGTTTCCTGGTGATCAACGTGGGCGTACTGGCAGTCGCGGCAGCACTGTCGTCGGGCACAATCAGCGCCGGTCTAGGGCTCGGATTGTTCGGGGTGCTGTCGATCATCCGGCTGCGCTCAGAGGAACTGGCTCACCGAGACATCGCCTACTACTTCGCATCGCTCAGTTTAGGCTTGTTGGGTGGTATTGGCGGGGTCAGCGCCGAGTGGGGGTTGAGCCTGATGGCATTGGTGCTGGCCGCGGTCGCCATCGGCGACCACCCGCGAGTCACCGGGCACATTGCCGGGGTGGAGCTCGTCCTCGACCGGGCGATTACCTCACCTGACCTGCTGATGGCTAAAGCGTCTGTGCTCGTCGACGGTCAGATCGTGGAAACTTCGGTGCGCAAGGTCGACAACGTGAACGACACCACGATCGTGTACGTGCGCTACCGCCCTAACCCCGTCGCCAAGCCGGCTGCCTACACCGTCGGCACGCCCGCCAACCGCCACTCTGACTAGGAGTCAGCACGATGACCGTCGCCACCATAAGCCTCACAGAACTCATCGCCGATTCGGCCCTACTCACTCGGGTCGACCGAAAATATCTGCTGCCCGTTTCGCAACTGCCCGAACTACAGGACCGTCTCTACGGCAGCGCCCGGGCGTTGGAGATCGATGGCCTGACCTGGTTCAGCTACCGATCCTGCTACCACGACACCCCCGGGTTAGGCTGCTATCTGGCCGCCGGGCGCCGCAGGCGGCGCCGGTTCAAGGCACGCACCCGCGAATACCTGCACAGCTCACAATCCTGGCTGGAGGTGAAGACGCGGGGCCCCCGCGGCTCCACTGTGAAGGACCGCATCGAACGACGGTCAAACAGCGATGAGCTCAGCCTGGCGGAGTTGAGTTGGCTCACCCGCACCCTGACGGATCGTCACATTGATTCACCGGCGGCGGTCACCTTGATTCCCTCGCTGATCACCAGCTACCAGCGGCGCACCCTCCAGATCACCAGCCGCGACCACGAACCGCCGACCCGCATGACCATTGATGTCGGTCTGGCATGCAAGTTGCCCCCCGAGGCACCCGGTGGATCGCTGATCGTCCAGTTCGATCAATATGCCTTCGTCGAAACCAAAGGCGGGCCCCGCCCTTCGGAGGCCGACCGCACGCTCTGGGCGATGGGTTACCGCCCGCAAGGCCTCAGCAAGTACGGATTGGGGGTCGCCACCTTGCGCCCCGACGTGCCCGCCCTCAAGTGGCACCATCTGCTCGACGTCTGCCTGGCCGCCTGAGAGTCAGCCGGCCTGCTGCGAACGCAACTGCCATGATCGGAACGCTCGCACCGAATCGCTACTGGTGGGCTTGCGATGGTCTTATCGCTGGCGAATCTGGTGGTCCTGGCGCTGCTGATCGATCCGCTGGGTGCCTTCTCGGCTATGATCGCCACCGAGTTGATCCTGGTGCTGGTCAGCTGCTCCGTCCAGCGTGGCTGACCGAGCGGCGCGGCACCCGGGCGTCCGCCATCGGCCAACCGCAGGAGGACTACTTTGCGCAGCGATGCCACCCCACCGTCGAGCCAACCCCGGCGGACTGATCGTGTGTTGGTGCTAGGCGGTGCCCGGTCGGGCAAGTCACGGTTCGCCGAGTCGCTGGCCCGTGCCGAGGACGGCGTCGACTACCTCGCGACCTCGGCGCGCAACCCTGACGACCCCGAGTGGGAGGCTCGGGTGACCGCTCACCGACTACGGCGGCCGCCCGAGTGGCAGACCGTCGAGACTCTCGACGTGGCTTCCGAACTGGGACGCCGCACCGACCGGCTGCTCCTGGTTGACTGCCTGACCGTGTGGCTGACCCGGCAGATGGACCTCGCCGGCAGCTGGGACGATGCTCCGGGCTGCGACGAGACGCTCCGGACGGCCACCAGTGAGCTGACTGCCGCAGTGAGTGCCTGCCTGCGGCCGGTTGTGCTGGTGAGCAACGAGGTCGGTCAAGGCGTAGTGCCGGCGTCGGCATCGGGGCGTCGGTTCCGCGATGAGATGGGCATCCTGAATGCCCAGGTCGCTGCGGTCTGCGACCAGGTCTTCTTCTGCGTCGCCGGGCTACCGCAGAGGCTCAAGTGAGTCGACCGCACCCGCTGCTGGTAGCTGCGGGCTTGTTCACTGTGGTGCCGATGCCTGCAGCGCTGGATTTGAATCGTGGTGACGCCCGACGCGCGCTTGCCTGGCTGCCGACACTCGGCCTGCTACTCGGGGCCTGCGCGGGCGCGGTAGGCGCGGGCGTCGTCTTGGTGGGCGGCACTCAACTGCTGGCCGCCGTACTAAGCGTGGTGGTGCTGCAGTTGCTAGTAGGCGGCATGCACCTGGACGGGCTCGCTGATACTTTCGACGGCCTCGCAGCAGTCGGCAGCCGCAAAGCGGGCCGCGACGCCGCCGGGGCATTGCAGGTGATGAGGCAACCCGACATCGGCGCGATGGGGGTGGTGTCGATCGGTTGCGTACTTGCAGTGCAGATCGCCGCCTTGGCTGCCGCGTCGGGTGCGCGCTCGCTATTCGTCCTAGCCTTGCTCGGTTCGCTGGCCGGACGTCTGGCGGTGCTGGTGGCCAGCCGCCGCGGGGTCCCGTCGGCCAGGGCGGGGGGGTTCGGGGCGCTGTTCGCCGGTGTGACCCCGCCAGCGATCGCCTGGTTGCACGTGGTGGTGGGCGCGGGGGGCGTCGGCGCGTTGGGCTGGTGGACCGCTGGCGCGCCCGCGGGGATCGGGTTGGCCGCGGTGCTGCTGGTCGGCATCGCCGGTTCGGTGGGCTGGACCCGGCATCTCGCCCGCGTGCTGGGAGGGGTAACCGGCGACATCTTCGGCGCCATGATCGAGGTCACAACCGCGGTCGTGCTGCTCGGCGGGGCGTTGGTACTCACCTGAAAGCGATCCGCCCTCTGATTCAGGCTCTTGGCCCCTAACCTGTAGCCATGAGGCGCCGCAGCTTGTTGACCACCTCCTTGGCCGCATTCGGCCTCACCGCGTTCGGCGGCCTGACATCGTGCGGATCACCGGACACCCCGGCCGATCCCCCGCTCCCACCGGATCCTCGGCAAGCGGCCGCCACGTTCGCCGCACGACTGATGGGTGCACTACTGCTGCCTGGCCAGAACCAGCTGAGCTCCCCGGCGTCGATCCTGCTGGCGCTCGGGCTGCTGCGGCCCGGCGCATCCGGCACCGTCGCCGAAGAACTGGACGAAGTGCTCGGTGTCAGCGGCCGCGAAGAATGGGAGGCCTGGGCAGAGCACACAATTGAAACCCTCGGCTCGCGCAGCGGAACCTTCATCGAGGCCGAAGTCACCAAGCAGGTCACGCTCCGGATCGCCCAAGCCGCGTTCGCGGCGGTCGGCCTGCAGCTCAAACCCGACTATGCAGCAAGTATCACCGAACGGTTGGACGCCACCGTCGCCGAGGTGGACTTCACCCGTCCCGACGATGCCGCGCACACCATCAACCAGTGGGCTGACGAACACACCGAAGGACAAATCGACCAGATCCTGGACGCCGGCCAGATCGACCCGGGCACCGTGCTGATGCTCGCCAATGCCCTGCATCTGGCCGCCCACTGGCGCCGCGAGATGGCGATCGAACCCACGCCAAGCACTCCTTTCATCCGCGAAGACGGTTCGGTGGTCAACGTGCGCATGATGTCAGACACCGTCAACGGCTGGTACACCGATGAGCAGATGGATGCGGCGCTTATCCCGTTCGTCGGGGAGCGATTGGCGATGGCGGTCGCGCTGCCGCGGACGAGCGACTGGGCGGCGCTGATGACGGCCTGGGCCGACGGTGGGCTCGACGCCATGCTGTCCGGCTTCGACTTGGGCCAGCCGGTCTCACTGAGCATGCCGAGTTGGACGATGGACTGGTCCGACAATCTCAACCAGGCCCTGATGGAACTCGGCCTGGGCTCGCTTTTCCAAGCTGCCGGCGACCTGTCCGGCATCGCGGACGGGGGTATCAGCGTCGATCAGGTAGTGCATCGGGCGGTGATGGCGGTCGACGAGTACGGGGTCGTTGCGTCGGCTGTGACCGCGATCGCCATCGCCACCAGCGCACCGGTCGAACCGAAGGAGTTGCGGCTCGACCGCCCGTTCGCGTTCGTGATCTTCGACACCGAGACCCGGCTGCCGCTGTTCATCGGGCGGCTCTCCGACCCTCAATAGTCACCCCCGCGAGTCAGAACGGTAACCGGTTCGCGACCGCGGCCGGCAGATTCCGGAAGATCACGCTGATCACGTTGAACGCGGCCGGCACACGCACCTTCGGGCGTCCGGCGGCCAGCGCCCGCACGGTGGCTCGGGCCACCTGCTCGGGGGTGGTGGACAGCGGCTTGCGGCGACGGCCCGCGGTCATGCGTCCAACCGCCAGACCGGGGCGCACCACCAGCACCTGCACGCCGGCGTCGGCCAACTCCACGCCAAGCTGTAAGTAGAAGCCGTCCATGCCGGCCTTGGTGGAGCCGTAGACGAGGTTAGTTCGCCGCACCCGCTCCCCCGCCATCGAACTCAACGCCACCAGTTGGCCCCCACCCTGCGCTGCCAGCCGCTGTGCCAGCAGCACCCCGACACTGACCGCACCGACATAGTTCGTGCGGACGAGCCGCAGCGTGGCCTCATGATCGCGCCAGGTCTGACGGTCGCCGAGGATCCCGAAAGCTACGATCGCGACGTCCACACGTTCGCGGAACGCTGCATCGAGCACCCGTTGGTGGTCGTCGACCGCCTCGGCGTCGAAATCCAACCACCCCACCCGGACCGCCCCAGCCTGTCGTACCTGCGCCAGCGCCTGCTCGCGGTGCGCCGAGCTGGGACGCCCAGCGAGCAGCACCGCTGTGGGCGATTTGTCGGTCTGCAGCAGCTCGGCCACGATAGCGAGGCCGAGTTCGCTGGCTCCGCCCAACAGCAGGATGCGCTTCATCGGGTCTCCCCCCAGAACAACCGACCCACGACCTGCGATGCGTGCCGGGCAGCCTTCGCCCAGTCGTCCATCAGTTGTGAGGCCTGACCTTGCTGGTAGCCGAGCAGAATCGCCACCGAGGCGGTCTCGCGCGGGTCCGAAGGCAGCAAATCGGACACCTTGCCGCGCACCAGCATGGTCTTGTTGCGCAACTCGCTGGCCAGCCGCCAGGCCCGCTCGAGTGCGGCCGCATCGGCGGCGCTCACCAGGCCGGCCTGCAGCAACGCGCGCAATGCGTCCAGCGTCGGCTGGACCCGCAGCTCGGCTAGGCGTCCGGCGTGCTGCAACTGCAGCAACTGGACGGTCCATTCGACGTCGCTGAGGCCACCGGGGCCAAGCTTGAGGTTCTGCCCGAAGGACGCACGAGACGCCCGCTCGTGTTCCATGCGCCCTTTGAGCCGACGGATCTCGGTGACTTGCGCCGCAGTGATCCCACCAGGTGGGTAACGCCGGAACTCGAGTTGGTCGAGCAGTTCGGCGACCAGCGCCTCGTCTCCGGCTCCCGGCCCGGCCCGCAACAAGGCCTGAGATTCCCAAGTGGCGCTCCACTTGCGGTAATAGGCCAGGTAACCGTCCAGGGTGCGCACCATGGGGCCGTTGCGGCCGTCGGGACGCAGGCCGGCGTCGATCACCAGGGGCGGCTCAGGCCCGGGCCCGCCGAGCATTGAGCTGGCGCGGGCCACCACCTTGTCGGCCCACGCCAGCTGGGCCGGTGAGGCATCATCGGTGACCACGAAGAGAGCATCCGCGTCGGACGCGTAGCCCATCTCGCGGCCACCCCAGCGTCCCATCGCCACCACACCCAGCCGCACCTGCGCGGCTGGCTCACCACCCTTGGACGCCGCCGCGATCGCGACATCTAGCGCCGCCTGGATGGTGGCCCCGGTCAGGTCGGAATGTCCGCGACCGAGCGCCTCCAGATCTATGGTGCCGAGCACGTCACCGGCCGCCAGCCGGAAGAGTTCGCGGCGTCTCAGGCCTCGGATCGCGGTGATTGCGTGGTCCACGTCGTCGCTGTGCCGCTCCACGACCTTGGCCATTGATTCGGCTAGGTCCGCGCGGCTACGCGGTGCCTTGATCTCGTCTGATCCCAGCAGCTGGATCACCGATGGGTCACGGCGCAGTAGGTCGCTGATGTAGCGGCTGGCCGACAGGATCCGCGCCAGCCGCTCGGCTAGCCAGCCTTCGTCCCGTAGCGCCCGCATGTACCAGGAGGTGGTGCCCATCTCGTCCGACAGCCGGCGGAAGCTGAGCAGCCCGAGGTCGGGGTTCGGGCCCTCGCTGAACCAGCGCAACATAGCCGGCATCAGCTGCCGCTGGATGTCGGCGGTGCGGTTGAAACCAGTGGTCAGCGCCTCAATGTGGCGCAAGGCGGCCACCGGGTCGTTGAAGCCGAGCGCGCGGAGCCGATCGGCGGCCGCGTCCGGTGACAGCCGCAACTCCTCGCCCGTCAGCCGGCTTACCGTCTCTAGCAGCGGCGAGTAGAAGACGCGCTGCTGCAGCCGCAGCACGTTCCGGGTGACCGTGCGCCACTGGTCCCACAAAGTGCGACCGTCCGCGACGCCGACCTGCCTGGCCAGCCTCCGCAACTCGGTCGGGCTATCTGGCATCAGGTGTGTGCGACGCAGCCGGAAGAGTTGCTCGCGGTGCTCCAGCAGCCGCATGAACCGGTACGACTCGTCCAGCTGTGCGCCGTCGGCTCGTCCGATATAGCCGTGCTCGACCAGCGCCGCCAGCGACTCAAGCGTCCCCCGTGATCGCAACCGCTCGTCGATTCGGCCATGCACCAACTGCAGCAGTTGCACGGTGAACTCCACGTCCCGCAGGCCACCTGGCCCCAGTTTGACCTCGCGGTCACGATCCTTGGCTGGGATCAGCTGGATCACCCGCTTGCGCATGGCCTGAATCTCGGTCATGAAGTTCGGCTGCCCACCGGCTTGCCAGACCAAAGGCGAGACCATGTCGACGAACTGCTGGCCCAGGACCAGGTCACCGGCCATCGGGCGGGCCTTCAGCATCGCCTGGAACTCCCAGTTCTTAGCCCATTTCTCGTAGTAGACGCGATGGGAAGCCAGCGTCCGCACCAGCGGTCCGGCGTTACCGTCAGGACGCAGCGCGGAATCGACTTGCCAGATGGTGCCCGCCGCCGAATGCCCGGAGCATACCCGGGCCGCCGCCGCCACCAACCGGGTGGCCACTTGCAGGGCATCATCGACCGGAACATCGTCGCTGGCAGGCTCGGCGACATAGACCACGTCGATGTCCGACAGGTAGTTGAGTTCGCGGGCACCGCACTTGCCCATGGCGAGCACCGCCAGCCGAACCCGCTCGTGGCCGGGCACCTGGCTGCGCGCCACCGCCAACGCCAGACCCATCACCACGTCGGCGAGGTCAGCAAGATCGGCGGCCACCTCGTCCACGATGGCTGTCGGGTTCTGATGGTTGAGGTCACGGGCGGCGATGCGCAGCAGTTCGGCCTTATTTGCAAGCCGCAGCCGGTCAGCCGCGTCAACCTCGCCGAGCACCAGTCCTGCCAGCTGCGCTCCGCCTGCACCCACCCGGCCAAGCATGGATGCCTCAAGCTCGGCGCGACTGCGGCGGCTCGGCTCGACGGCGAGTTCAGTGACCAGTTCCGGATGCACCCGCAGGTGCTGGTTGAGGGCGAGGCTGCCACCCAGTACGTTGGCCAGCCTCTTCAGCCATGCCGGGGACGCGAACACTTCGTCCATCATTTGGTGGGCGGCCTCGTCGAGGGCGGCGATGCCTTGCAAGGCTAGGTCAGGATCGGCTGCCCCGGCGATCAGTGCCAGCCACTGGTCCGCGCTGGGGTGTCGGGCGTCCAATGCTCCGACCAACTGGGCGGCCCGTGCTGCATCGCTGAACCCCCGACGCGCCAGCAGTCCCGCTGCGGTGCTGGTGCGTCCACCCATTGGGCCTCCTGGAACTCTTCGCGTGCCGCAGCGGCAAACAGCGCCGCCTCACCTGGTCAGCCTAGCGTTGCCGGGCACCACGGTAAGATAGTCGGTCGTCTGCTCGTTGACAGCCGGAGTTGGCTGTGGCCTGAGGTAGGAGGAGTGACCGTCTTGGCAGTTCGGGTGAACAGGTCGCTGAGCAGGGTGTGCGATGCCTACACCGGCCAGGTGATCGCGCTGGTCGAGCCAGCGGGCCAACTGTCACGCTACGGTCTGGGCCGTTTGATGTTCCTGGTCTCCGACACGCTCGCCACCCTGGGCGAAGGCACCCCCGGCACGCCGCTTGCCTTGGGCGATCATCTGAACATTCGCGAACTCGCCGCAGACGACGTCGCCGAACAGATCAGTGGCTTGATGGGTATGGAGGACGCCAACACGCTGGCTCGCCAACTCGCCCCGCAGGTCAGTGACTTATCGGCAGCGTTGAGCCGACCCGATCTGGCCAACACGGTCGCGTCCCGGTTCGGCAGCGTCCGTCTGATCGACTACCTACGAGCAAGCCTCATCTTGGCTGTCGATCTGGCCATCGAAACGGTCGGCGTTGCACAGCCCCCCGCGCTCACCGAGGCGGTTCGCTCGCTCGCTGGAGTCCTTGCCGAGCGGTACCCGGGACGCAGCATCGAGTTGCGAGTCCCCCCGTATGCCGCGGTGCAGATCGGTGCCCGCGCCGAGGCTCCCGTCCACACCCGCGGCACGCCGCCTAACGTGGTAGAGACCGACCCAGACACCTTTCTCGCGCTCGCCACGGCACGGCAAAGCTGGACCCGTGCCGTGGCGGCTGGCTCGCTGGTCTACTCCGGGACGCATGCGGCCGACGCTGCCCGGGCGTTGCCGGTGTTCCGGCCGCATTGAGCCCGGGATCTGGTTCACAGCCGGGGCAGCAGCGCCCGCAACTCGTACGGGGTGACCTCGCGACGGTAAGCGTCGAACTCGGCTCGCTTGTTGCGCATGAAGTAGTCGTAGACGTGTTCGCCGAGGGTCTCGGCGACCAGTTCGCTGGACTCCATGATCTCGATCGCGCTCTCCAGGTTTCTTGGCAACGACTGGATACCCAGCGCCAGCCGCTCCCGGTCGCTGAGCGCCCAGACGTCGTCCTCCGCCTCCAGCGGTAGCGGCAACTCCTTCTCGATCCCGGCCAGGCCCGCGTTCAGCAGCAACGCGTACGCCAAGTAGGGGTTGCAGGCGGAGTCGATGGCCCGGTACTCGACTCGTGCAGAACTGGCCTTGTCGGGCTTGAACAGCGGGATGCGGACCAGGGCTGAGCGGTTGTTGCGTCCCCAGCAGACGTAGCTGGGCGCCTCGCCGCCCCAGGCCAGCCGCTTGTACGAGTTGACCCACTGGTTGGTGACAGCGGTGATCTCTTTGGCGTGCGTGAGCAAGCCTGCGATGAAGTGCTTGCCGATCCTGCTCATCCGGAGTTCGTCGGTAGCGTCGTAGAAGGCATTCTGGTCGCCCTCGAAGAGGCTGACGTGGGTGTGCATGCCCGACCCGGCGTGTTCGGTAAACGGTTTCGGCATGAAGGACGCCCGGATGCCCTGTGAAACGGCGACTTCCTTGAGGACCACCTTGAAGGTCATGATGTTGTCGGCCATGCTCAGCGCATCTGCGTAGCGGAGGTCTATCTCGTGCTGGCCCGGTGCGCCTTCGTGGTGGCTGAACTCGACCGAGATGCCCATCTGCTCCAGCATGCTGATGGCGTCGCGCCTGAAATCGGTGCCCTCGTCCATCGTGGTGTGGTCGAAGTAGCCCCCAGCGTCCAGAGCAATCGGCTCGACGCCGGGCGTGATCGGGTTGCGCAGCAGGAAGAACTCGATTTCGGGATGTGTGTAGAACGTGAATCCCATGTCGGCTGCCCGCTTTAGGGCTCGCTTAAGCACATGACGCGGATCGGCCATCGCCGGTGAACCGTCGGGCATCGTGATGTCGCAGAACATCCTGGCGGTGCCGGCTTGGGTGCGCCACGGCAACAGTTGGAAGGTGCCGGGGTCAGGGTGGGCGATCATGTCGGCCTCGTAGACCCGGGCGTAGCCCTCGATCGCCGAGCCGTCGAAACCTATGCCCTCACTGAGCGCCCCCTCCAACTCGGCGGGGGCGATGGCGACCGATTTCAGGAAACCCAGCACGTCGGTGAACCACAAACGAATGAACTTGATGTTGCGGTCCTCGACGGCGCGCAGCACGAATTCGGTCTGACGATCCATGCCCCTAAGTCTGCCAGCCAACGCCTGGAATGCGAGTGTGCCCGATCTGGACCGCAGCATAGACTTCATGCCATGTCGATGCCTGGGTGGTACCCCGATCCTGCCGGAGGCCAGGGCCGCTACCGGTTTTGGGACGGCAACGCATGGTCGGACCACACCACCTTGGACCCTCGTGAACCGCTGCCCCGCCCGACCACCCGTCCGCCGAGGAACGACAACGGGCGCGGGATCAACTGGGTCTGGCTGGTCGTGGCGGTGATAGCCCTGGCGGTGGGGCTGGTGACCTGGCTCATCTTCGGCGGGGTTGGCGGTGGAGGCGGTTTCCTTGACGTCCCGGAGGACACCAACTCGGCGACCCCGACGGTGCAAGGTTGGGACGAGACCTCCAAGCCCACACCACCACCGACGGCGGCGAGCATGGTCACCTGCCCCTACACCACTAATCAGGATCTGACCAGCCAACGCAACGACGGCCGGTTGCGGGGCGGCGGGCTGGTCGTGAACAAGATCAGCGGTTGGCGCGACGCCGACATGTATCTGCAGTGGGTATCCGACTTTCACTCCCAAATAGACACGGTGCGTACCGGTTGGGTGAGCAACATCGGGGTGGGCCAAGTGAACGCGTCGGACGGCTTCGTCGACCCGCAGACGACGGCGCGCCAGTCGATGGAGTGCTTCGCTTCGTCCGGTTACTACCTCAATTTCACCCACCGGGTCGACCTGGTCAATGAGGCCACCACGATCAGCGGCTTTCCCGCTTGGCGGATGCGTTCCGAGGTGCACATCGACTCGGCCGACATGCCCGAGATCGATGGGGACGTGGTTGACATCATCGTGGTCGATTTGGCCGATCCGGAGCGGATGGGGATTTTCGTCTCCAGCGTCACCATCGGCGATTACCACCGCCAAGCGTTGGTGGATGCGTCCATCGCCAGTCTGGCAGTGGCATGAGACCGGTCTAGAATCGGCCAAGTGAGCGACCCCATCAAGCCCTTCCCAATCAGTCCGATGCGTGCCGTGCCGGCCGGTGTGCGCCGGCCGCCCTATGTGGGCGACATGGGTCCGGAACAATACGACGGGTCGCATGTGCAGTCCGACGAGATCATTGAGGCCATGCGGGTAGCGGGTCGGGTAGCCGCAGACTCGATCCTCGTCGCCGCCGCCGAGATCAGGCCGGGCGTCACCACCGATCATCTGGACGCCGTCGCCCACGAGTTCTTAGCCGACCACGGCGCCTATCCCGCGTCCCTGAACTACCGCGGCTTCCCCAAGTCGATCTGCACCTCGGTAAACGAAGTGATTTGCCACGGCATCCCGGATGCTCGGCCGCTTGCCGAGGGCGACATCGTGAAGATCGACTCAACCGCCTATCTGGGCGGGGTCCACGGCGACAACTGCGCCACCTTCTATGTTGGCGAGGTGGCCGAAGAGGCGCGGTTGCTGGCAGAACGCACCCGGGAGGCGATGTACCGGGGCATCAAGGCGGTCAAGCCGGGGCGGCCGCTGTCGGTGATCGGCCGGGTCATCGAGGCCTATGCTCGCCGCTTCGGCTATGGCGTGGTGCGTGAGTACAC
>JAAYVP010000191.1 GCA_012517115.1 Brooklawnia sp.
CAGCGTCCGGCCGGTGAAGTGGGTGCGGGTGAAACCATCGCTAAGCAACTTGGCGAGCGCGTCGTAGTCTCCGGCGACCAGCGCCGCGTGCTGCGCCTGGTAGTTCGCGATCACCTGGTCTTGGGCTGATGGCGGCATGGTCTTGGATCTCCTTCGTGGCCGATACGTCCGACTTGCCCAACCCTACGACTGCAATCCAGCGTGTGAACCCGAAACAGGACGCTTGGGCTCAAGTCGGGAAGGTTCTTCACAGCTATGTAACTACAGATGTGTAGTTTTCCCCAGTTGTGCATGGGCCTGTGGATAACTCGTTGGAATCAGTCGACGCCAGCCGTTTCGTCGCTCGCAGCGATCTCAGATGCGGGCAGCCGAACCACGAACCTCGCGCCCGCGCCCGGCTGGTTGGACGCCTCGACGGTCCCGCCGTGTGCGTTGATGGTGTGCGCGACGATGGCGAGGCCCAAGCCGGTGCCGGGAGTGTTCCGTGCCTTGTTGGAGCGGTAGAAACGGTCGAAGATCTTGGGCAAGTCTTCCTCCACGACGCCTGGGCCCTCGTCCCAGATGGTCAGTTCGCCGTCGGCGAGCCGAACGTGTACGGTGCCGGTCTCCGGTGAGAATTTCACAGCGTTGTCGAGCAGGTTGGTGACCGCACGTTCCAAGGTGTCGGGTTCGCCCACGATGAACATGGGCTCTAGCAGCACGTCGTAGGTCAGATTGGGGCCGCGCCGCTTCACCCGATCGACGGCTGCGGCCACCACATCGGCGAAATCGAGCGGTTCAGGGCTCGGACTCACCACGTCATCCCGCGAGAGTTGCACTAGGTCGCCGACCAACGAGGTGAACTCGCCGAGTTGGGCAGCCACGTCGGCCAGGATCTCGGCGCGGGCGCCAGGCGGCAGCATGCCCGACTTCTCGTCCGCGACCAGTAGCTCGACGTTAGTGCGCATCGACGTCAGCGGAGTACGCAATTCGTGGCCGGCATCGGCGATCAGGCGCCGCTGGCGGTCCCGTGAGCTGGCCAGCGTGTGGATCATGGTGTCGAAGCTGCGCGACAGCTCGCCCAGCTCGTCGTCGGTGTAGTTGCCGATCGGGGTCAACTCGTCGGTCTCGGCGACTCGGGTCACCGCGGTCGACAACTTGCGAAGCGGACGCATCAGTTGCCGTCCCGACAAGTAGCCCATCGCCGCGGCCAGCGCGATGAATGCAAGGCCGATGAGAGTGACGCGGGTGCCGATGAGTCTCAGCGTCGCCACCGTCGGGCCCAACGACCGGGCCAGGACTATCGCGTAGTGCCCCGATTCGGTGGTCAGCGGTACCGCCACAACCCGGTAGGGGCTGCCGTCATTGCCGATCGTCGAGCGGGTGGAACTGCCCTGCTGGGTGCGGGCGATCGCGATCTCGTTGACGCCCGGGGTGATGCTGGCTCGCATGCCCTGCACCCGCCTGACCTGCCCGTCGGAACGCACCAGGGCCAAGCTCACGTTGGCGGCTTGAAGGGCGGAGGCATTCAAGCCGCCGAGGCCCTCGACATCGGTGCTTATCGGGTCCGCTGTATAACTGGCAACCTCAACGAGCTCCTGGTCAAGCTGCTCGAACATGGAGTTGCGCGCCGACCAATAGGCCGCTCCGCCGATAAAGAGCACAGCCAAGGCCACCCACAGCGCGGTGACGCGCGCCAACCTCTTCTGCAACGACGATCCACGGGAAAGCCATCGCCGCAGCCACTCGCGCAGACGGATCACGGGGGCGTTTCACGCAGGACGTAGCCGACGGTACGGATGGTGTGGATCAACCGCGGCTCGCCTTCCTGCTCGGTCTTGCGTCGCAGATAGCCAATGTAGACATCGAGCGAGTTCGCGGTGGTCGGGAAGTCGAAGCCCCAGACCTCATTGAGTAGCCAGCCTCTTTCCAGCACGTGCCGGGGATGCTCCATAAAGGTCTGCAGGAGTGCGAATTCGGTGCGAGTCAGGCTGATTCGGCGAGCGCCACGGGAGACCTCGCGACTCGACAGGTCCATCGTCAGGTCTGCGAAAGTCAGCGTCTCGGAGTCGGCATCCTGATCCGGGCGCGAGCGTCGGGTGAGGGCCCGCAGCCGGGCGCTGAGTTCATCCAGCGAGAACGGCTTGACCAGGTAGTCGTCGGCACCGGCATCCAGCCCGTCGACGCGGTCTCCGACCGCGTCCCGGGCGGTAAGGATCAGGATCGGTACATCGTTGCCCGACTGCCGGAGCATGCGGGTGGTCTCGAGGCCATCCAGCCGCGGCATCATGACGTCCATCACAACCGCGTCGGGGCGCAGAGACGACAACTTGGCCAACGCTTCTAGGCCGTCCTCGGCGGTGGACACTTCGTAGCCGCTGCCGTATTGCAGTGAGCGGGCCAACGAGTCGCGCACTGCCTGGTCGTCGTCAACCACAAGGATGTGCATGGCTCTAGCTTGCCATATTCGCTCTGATGGCCACCGGCTGGTTTCAGCCTCGGGGCTCGAAACGGACGCCAAAGCGGTCGTCGTCGTCCTTGGTCACCCAGGCAACACGGCCGGCGCCGACCACCTTGGTGCGTCCCGACGATGCATCAATCACCAGGGCGGTGTCTTCGTCGATGGCGGCCACGGTCTGCATGGGGCCGGCTTGCAGCGCGGCCATCGCCCGCACCACCAGGAACTGGGCGTCGGAGTGGGTCTCGATGCTTGGGCCGATCAGCGCCAAGCCGTCGCGGATGTCGAGCTCGGTGCTGCCTTCGCCGGCAATCTCGGGGGCGACCCGGCGTCCCCGGTGCTGCCAGCCGCCCACGATGGCGTGGCGTCCGACGATCATCGCGCCAGCCGACCAGCCGAGATACGGCACACCGGCCCGCACCAGCCTGGAGATTGTCTCGCGCCAGTTCGACAGCGCCTCCAGATAGCCGGGCGTCCAACCACCCGCGACTACGAGCCCCGCCAGGTTCTCCGGGTCGGTCGGCCAGACTATCGGCCCCTCGTCATCATCGGTCAACCAGATCGGCTCGATCAGCGCTTCGGGATAGCGCGAGGTGATCGGGTCGGCGTAGGCGTCGAGGAAACCGGCTGCCTCCTCCGCCGAGCCGAGCAACGCGATGGCGATGCGATTGCCTCGATTGCGGGCTGCCGACACGAACTCATCGACCACGGCCGCAACGGCCTTCGACGGACCGCCACCGATCAGGAACAGCGTCATGAATCCAGCCTATCCACGCAACATGCTGGTGCCCCGCACTGCTTCGATGATTCCCGGCATCGCCGCCTCGATTGCCGCCAGGGTCTCGATGAAGTCATCCACCGTGCCGTACCACGGGTCGGCGATGCCGCTGCCCGTAGCTGCGTCGGGGTCGAAGTCGGTGACCAGGTTCAAGTGGTCGGCCTCTGGGACGAGCCTGCGCAGCCGGTCTAGGTGCAGCGGTTCGAAGGCGAGTACCAAATCGGAGTCGTTGACCAACCGCTGATCCACTTGTTTGGCCCGGTGGTTGCCGACCGGGTAGCCGTGCCGGGCCAGCACTTTGGCGGCTCGGCGGTCGATCGGGTTGCCCAACTCCTCCGCACTGATGCCTGCTGAGTCGGCCCGGATCTGCAGTCCTGCCCGATCGGCCCAGGCCTGCGCGACCCGCGCCCCCATTGGGGATCGGCAGATGTTGCCCCAGCAAACGAAAGTCACAGTCATCATGACCATGAGCGTAACCAGCCTCTGGGGCGTCGGGGCCCTAGTATTCGTCCATGCCGGACCTGCTCAACCGCCACTTCCTCAAGGAACTCGACTTCACCCGAGAGGAGTGGACGCATCTTCTTGACCTGTCGGTCGAATTGAAGGCGGCCAAGCGTGCGCGTCGCGAGCAGCGCCGCTTGGTGGGACGTAACATCGCGCTGATCTTCGAGAAGACATCGACGCGTACCCGTTGTGCGTTCGAGGTGGCCGCGCACGACCAGGGTGCGCACTGCACCTACCTCGACCCCGCCGGGTCGCAGCTTGGGCACAAGGAGTCGATCGCCGACACGGCTCGGGTTCTGGGCCGAATGTTCGACGGCATCGAGTACCGCGGGTTCGAGCAGGCCAGGGTTGAGGAGCTCGCAGTGCACGCGGGGGTCCCGGTTTGGAACGGGCTGACCAACGAATGGCACCCCACGCAGATGCTGGCTGATCAGCTCACCATGCTCGAGTACGCCGGACGCCCGCTGGACGAGGTGTCGATCGCCTACCTCGGCGACGCCCGCTACAACGTGGGTAATTCCGTGCTGGTCAGCAGTGCCCTGATGGGCATGGACGTGCGGATCGTGGCGCCCGAGCAGTACCAACCGGCCGACCAGGTCGTCGACCAGGCTCGCGGGCTCGCTGAGACGTCCGGCGCCCGCGTCACCATCACCGACGATGTCGATGCCGGCGTTCGCGGGGCCGATTTCGTCTACACCGATGTCTGGGTCTCGATGGGTGAACCGAAGGACGCTTGGGTAGACCGCATCGCGGCTCTGCATGACTACCAGGTGAATCGGGCGCTGCTGGAGCGCACTCGGAATCCGCAGGTGCGCGTCCTGCACTGCCTGCCCGCCTTTCACGACCTTGGCACCGAAGTGGGACGCCAAATCCACGAGGCTGTTGGGATGGCTGCACTGGAGATCACCGACGATGTCTTCGAGGCCAACGCTCAGGTGCTCTTCGACGAGGCGGAGAATCGGCTGCACACGATCAAGGCCGTGCTCGTCGCCACGCTCGGCGACCGACCATGACGTAGCGGGGGCGGCGCGGACGGGGTCGTGGCCAGGCCGCTTGTGGGAAGTCCACAACCAGGAAGCTACGGATCGGTAGCTTGCTGTGCCGGACAGGCAACCTACGGTTGGGTAACCTTAGTTTTGCAGGCAACCTACGGTAGCGTAGGTTTGTTTTCGGAAGGACAACCCTAGGAGGCTCGGGTGACCGCTGCGATGTCAATGGGAATGCCCACGACGCGACCCCAGACAACTCCCGGCAGGTTCGATGCGCCGAATCCCGCCCACACCCCGATGGTGCAACTGATCGACGAGACCGGGGGCCGAATCGCCGATCCAGACTTCTCACTGCAGCTAAAGCCCGTCCAGGCGGTCGGCCTGCTGCGCGACATGGCCAGAATCAGGCGTTTCGATACCGAGGCCACCGCGCTGCAGCGTAAGGGACAGCTCAGCTTGTGGGCGCCACTGCTGGGCCAGGAGGCCATTCAGGTTGGCGTGCGCGCCGCCCTCGGCCCGGCCGATCACGTCTTCCCAAGCCATCGTGAACACGGGTTGGCTCTGCTGATGGGTTTGCCCGTCGAGCGGATCCTGGCGATCTTCAAGGGCGCCGAGATGGGCGACTGGGACGCCGAGCGGCTGCGCTTCCACCACTACAACATGGTCATCGGCGCCCACACGTTGCACGGCGTCGGCTATGCCATGGGCCAAGCGCGGGACGCAGCGGCGGACCCGCTGGCCGACACCGGCGTCTCGGTCATCTTCCACGGCGATGGCGCGATCAGCGAAGGCGACGTGAACGAGGCCTATGTATTCGCCGCCGCCTATCAGGCGCCGGCGGTGTTCATCTGTGTCAACAACCAATGGGCCATCAGCGAGCCGGTGGAACTGCAGAGCCGCGTCCCGCTGTACCAGCGCGCCTGGGGTTTCGGTATCCCGAGCGTCCGCGTCGACGGGAACGATGTAGTGGCGATGCAGTCGGTCACCGATTGGGCTCTCAACCGCGCCCGGGCCGGCCAAGGACCCACCTTCATTGAGGCCTACACCTACCGGATGGGCGCGCACACCACCAGTGATGACCCAACCAAGTACCGCGAGTCGAGTCAAGCCGAGGCGTGGCGCCGCAAGGACCCGCTCCACCGGACCCAATCCTGGCTGCGCGCTTCCGGTGTCTGGGACGACGCCCAGCAGGCCCGTCTCGACCAGGATGCCGAGGCCTTCGGTGCCGAGGTACGGGCCGCCGTGGATCGCGTCCAAGCGCCACGACTCGACGAAGTATTCGACCGGGTCTATGCGCGTCCGACCGCCGACCTGGCAGCCCAGCGCGCGCAGGCGTTGGACGAGGCCAGCCGGTGAGTGCCGGAAACCAGCCGACGACGTCGACCACGCTGACGCTGGCCAAGGCGTTGAACGCTGGCCTGCGTGCCGCGCTGGCGGGCGACGAGAAGGTGCTGTTGTACGGCGAGGACATCGGCTCGCTCGGGGGTGTCTTTCGGGTAACCGACCGTCTCCAGGCGGAGTTCGGTACCGACCGGGTGATGGATTCCCCGCTGGCCGAGTCGGGGCTGATCGGCACCGCGATCGGGATGGCGATGCGTGGCTATCGTCCGGTCGTTGAACTCCAGTTCGACGGCTTCGTCTTCCCCGGATTCGACCAGATCACCCAGCAGTTGGCGAAGCTGCGGTTCCGCAGCCACGGCCGCGTCGCGTTGCCGGTGGTGGTGCGCTTCCCTTACGGCGGCGGTATCGGCAGCGTCGAGAACCACTCCGAGTCGGTGGAGGCCTACTTCACCCACACTCCCGGGCTGACCGTGGTAAGCCCCGCCACACCGAACGACGCCTACTGGATGATCCAGCAGGCCATCGCGACGCCCGATCCGGTCATCTTCTTGGAGCCCAAGCGGCGCTACCACGAGAAAGGCCAGCTCGATCTGACTGCCCCCGCCCGTGAACTTCATGAGGCGGCCGTGGTGCGGCGCGGCGAAGACCTGACGCTGATCGCCTGGGGGCCGATGGTACGAACCTGCCTGGACGCGGCCAACGCGGCCGAGCAGGAGGGCCGCAGTATCGAAGTGCTCGACCTGCGTAGCCTGCAGCCACTCGACATGCCGACCATCCTGGAGTCAGTGGGACGTACTAGCCGCGCGATCGTGGTGCACGAAGCGGCACGCAACTACGGCCCGGGGGCCGAAGTCGCCGCTCGGTTGTCGGAGGAACTCTTCTACGTCATGGAGTCGCCCGTGCTGCGGGTGACCGGATACGACACGCCCTACCCGCCGAGTGCGGTCGAGCGCGACTGGCTGCCCAACCTAGATCGGGTGCTGGCCGCCGTCGACCGGTCAATGGCCTACTGACAAGGAAGACCGATGTATCAGTTCAAGCTGCCCGACCCGGGCGAGGGTCTTGTCGAGGCTGAGATCACCCAGTGGCTGGTCTCGGCCGGCGATGAGGTGCGGATCAACGACATACTGGTCGAGATCGAGACCGCCAAGTCACTGGTCGAGTTGCCTAGCCCGGTTTCTGGCAGGGTGCACAAGTTGCTCGCGGTAGAGGGGCAGACCGTGGAAGTCGGCACCCCAATCATCGAGATCGACGACGGTTCGGCGACGGCCAACTCCGAGGAGGAGCCGAAGCACCTTGTCGGTGCGGGTCCGGCTCCAGAGCCGACCAGTCGGCGTCGTCCGGTTGCGCCACCGGCGGACCGGTCGGCCACCACCGCAGCCCAGCCCGTCAGTACCGCAGCTCAGCCGGTCATCACCGTGGAGCAGCCAGCCACCACTGCGGTCGGCAAGGTACTGGCGAAGCCATTGGTGCGGCGCCTCGCCCGAGACCTGGGCGTGGCGCTGCAGTCGATTCGTCCTACCGGGCCGGGCGGCACGGTCAGCAAATCGGACGTGGAGGCGGCCGCTGGACTCGGCCGGGTCGCCGAATCAGTCAACCGTGTTGCGATCAAGGGGGTCCGCAAGGCGACCGCGACGAATGTCTCCGAGTCGATCGCCAAGCACGTGCACGTCACGGAGTTCAACACCATCGACATCAGCGAGTCCAAGCGGCTGGTCGAAGTGCTCAAGGCGCGCCGCGAGTTCGCTGGCCTGCATGTCTCGCCACTGCTGATCCACGCCAAGGCC
>JAAYVP010000192.1 GCA_012517115.1 Brooklawnia sp.
AAGCCGTTATGCTTCACCTCGAAGGTGCTCCTTCTGCTTGGTGGATCTGGACTGTCGTAATCCCTATCCTCCCAAGCCGGGAGCACCTTCACCTATCCAACACACCACCCGCGGGCATACCCCCATGAAAGCCCGAGGCTAAGTACCCCTGGCGGCCTTTGTGGCTGCGCCGACGATAGTGGTGAACGGCTGAGCGAGGCACGGGCGTAACTGCTCGTCCTCGGCAATCTCCCGTCGCGTGTAAAATGCCTGGTTCGCAAGGCGCCGGTTCCCGTCGTCCGAGCGCGTACGCATGGTGCGCGTCGGTGAGCAGCCGTAGGGAGTCGTGGAGTAATGCCCGCACCCCGGAGTGGTGTTCGTCGTGCTTGGCGACGCGGTGCTTGATGTCTGCGAGGCTTGCGCGGATGCGAAGGCGTCTGTACTCGAAGATTGCGACAAGTACACCGCCAAGGGAGTCCTCTCGGTCCCCGAAGCTCAGCGCTGGTCCGACCTCCGTGCTGCCGCCAAGCAGCCCGACGTCGCCCAACGAGTCGACACAGCGATGGATGCGATCGAGCGGGAGAACCCGTCGCTTCTTGGCGTCCTGCCGATGCCGAGGTGCCCTTATCTCGCATTCCCCCTCGCGCGGCGAATCCAATCAGCCGGACGGTGAGCGAAATCTGTCTATTCGCGGCGCCGAGCGGCTCCGGCCGGTGAGGCTGGAGGTCTCACCGCAGTACTGGGCAGGTTCTGCAGGGTGTGGCGCGACCGGTCCTGCGATGTGGCGGTGGCGGCACGAGTGGGCATGATCATCGGAGAGTCCCGTTGAACTGGCTGATCTGGGTGATGGCATGGTCGGCGCCCGCCGGCACGGATAGAGCGCGACTTGCGAGGTCGCCCGGAATGTCGGACTGCTCGGGGTTGATGCGGATGAGTCTGGCGTTCGGTAGAGCGCGGGTGATCTGTTCGCTGGGCCAGCGAATCACGCCGGGGGTGTTGAAACCCGCTCCGATCTCCACGACGACCAGCGAGCGTTCGCCGGTCTGCGTCTGGGTGAGCCAGTCGTTGAGCCGCTCCAGGCCGGGCCGGAAGTGGTCGTTGATGTACCAGGGCCCGGCGTAGACGTTGAGAAACACTTCGCCACCGCAGTTCGGGCAGGCTGGGATCGCTTGCGGGCCGACCTTCCCGGTCGAGGGGTCGTAGGAGTCCAGAGCCGCTCGGATGATCGGCTCGGACGGCCAGACCTCGCGGGTGCACGGAGTGAGGCACTGATACAGGCCGTAGTCGCCCTGCGGGGTGTAGAGCCGATCAGCGGCGAAGCCGTTTCGGGCGAAGAGCTGATCGACATTCGAGGTCATCACGAAGTAGTCCTGACAGCCGACGATGCCGCGGAGACGCTGGTACAGCGGCGAGGGTGCGGGGTTGAACCTGATGTCGTTGGTGTGCACCGCCCAGAATCCCCACAGGTATTCCGGCGGCAGGTCGCGACCGATCATCTCGTAGCGGGCGCGCAGCCCGGCCCGGTGGAGGGCGGGGAACAGTTCCGCGAAACGTGCGGCATCGGTGTAGTCGAAGCCCGCGGCGGCGGACAGTCCTGCCCCTGCGGTGATAAGCAGGCGATCTGCTTCGGCGATCCAGGAGGCAGCGACCTGCAGGTCTGTCACGTCAGTACTTCCGAGATGGCGTCCAGGTAGACTCTCTCGTCCGCCGGTGTGAACGCGGAGACGATGGGTTCGATGTTGCTGTCGGGGTGCTCGTCGAGCCAATCGCGGATCGTGCCGATGGCTACCCGTGCCCCGGCGTCTTTCGGGTAGCCGAACACGCCGGTCGAGATCGCGCAAAACCCGATGGTACGGATGCCGCCGTGAGCCGCTGCGTTGTCCAGGACCGAGCGATAACAGGATGCCAACGCCGCCTCGTCTGACGCGGTTGGCTGGTGGTTGGGAACGGTTGGGCCGACCGTGTGGATCACGAACGATGCGGGCAGGTGATAGCCGCGGGTCAGTGTGGCCGCCCCGGTCGGCTCGGGGTGCCCCTGGACACGCATGTGCTCGGCGCACTCTGCCCGAAGGGCGGGGCCCGCCGCTGCATGGATCGCGTTGTCGATACAACCGTGACCGGGGACGAAGCAGCCCAACATGCGGTCGTTCGCCGCGTTCACGATCGCGTCGGCGCGGAGCCTGGTCAGGTCGCCCTGCCAGAGTCGCAACCGTTTGGCGACCGGCCCGCCCGCGATGCCAAGCCCCGCGAGGCTGGGCAGGGAGTCGGCTTGTGTGGCGCCTCGCTCCGCGGCCTCCATGTCCAGCAGCGCATCAAGTTCGGTGGCGATCGCCGCCGGAATCGGTGCGGGTTTGCGGACTGTCAGCAGTGCCGCCAGCATCCGTCGATCAAGGCGGGCGCTGGCGGGAAGGAGTTGCCCACTCTCGGCGGCGAAGAAGCCGACGAGTGCGGCGATGTCGGCGGTCATGGTGCCGCGTCGTAGACATCGCGCGCGGCGAGTACCGATGCCATATGCTCTTTGGCCCAGTCCTCCAGGGCCTTCAACGGGCCGCGCAGCGACTGACCCGCCTGGGTCAACTCGTAGTCGACTCGCGGCGGTATCTGCGGGGTCATCGTCCGAGTCACCAGCCCGTCACGCTCCAGATTGCGCAGCGTCTGCGTCAGCATCTTCTGCGAGACCCCATCGATTCGGTGCCAGAGTTCGGTGAAACGCAGGGGGCCGCCTGACAACGCCCCAACCACGAGCACCGTCCAGCGATCTCCGATGCGGTCCAGCATGCGCCGTGTCGGGCAGTTGCGATCGTACGGATCCCATTCCGGCTCAGGCATCAAGCCCCCTTCTCCGTAGTGGCCAGAGATCTGCGCTCTCCAACAGCTTGTGACTCTCCTAGAGTAACTTACTTGCTCGCTCAGGCAAAGCTGGACCTCGCCCCGCGCCTTCGTGGCGACGGTCAGGCCGTCAATCGAGTCGGTCCCCAGACAGGCGACAAGCGCTTCTACTTACCAAACCACTCGCTACTTACTTCACAGTGCCGTATTGCATTCGCATAGTTTGTTACTTATCGTAAGTGCTGTCGAGATTCGACACAGACAACAAGAAGGGAAGACGAAACCATGAAAATCACTGTTGTGGGAGGTACCGGCTACGCCGGAGCGAACATCGCCGCCGAGGCTGCCGGCCGCGGCCATGCGGTGACCGTCTGGTCCCGCAGCGCCCCCACCGAGACCATCCCGGGGGTGGAGTATCGGCAAGGGTCCGTGCTGGACGCCGCCGTTCTCGAGGAGGCTGTCCAAGGGGCCGATGTCGTGGTCGAGGCACTGTCGCCGCGCGGCGAACTGGAGGGCAGGTTGGCACCGGTCGTCAGCCGGCTCGCGGGACTGACGCAGACCGCCGGCGCCAAGCTGGCCGTGGTCGGCGGCGCCGGCTCGCTGCTGGTTGCCGAGGGAGGTCCAGCGGTGGCTGACACCGACGGCTTCCCGGATTCGTTCCGGCCCGAGGCGAAGGAGATGGCCCAGATCCTCACCGACCTGCGCGCGTGGGAGGGCCCGCTGGAGTGGTTCTTCCTCAGCCCTGCAGGCGGTTTTGGACCGTGGGCGGCCGGGGAGCGGACCGGTCGGTACCGCATCGGCGGGGATGTGCTGCTGACCGACGCCGAGGGCAATTCCAACATCTCGGGAGCCGACTTCGCCATCGCTTTCGTGGACGAGATCGAGCATCCCGCCCACACCAGGCAGCGGTTCTCGGTCGCCTACTGACGCCGAGGCGCGGGAGCTTCTCCCATCGACCAGCGACACCACCCGCGCAGCGGGAGTGCCGCGGGTCGCGGCCCAGGCGGCTCGCGGCCAGCGCGCCCACCGCGGCGGCGCACGACCTGCGCCGACGGGTTACGGGTGGGGTCGGGTTGTGCGACGCTGAGTGAGTCGCGAGAGCGGCATCGGCTCGTTGCCGCGCGTTCGAACAGCAGAACCGGCAATGACCGAGGCGCCCTCCCCGACGCAGCCCGCCCAGCACAAGGGCCGCAGCCCCCAGGTGGTGGAGGGCTGGACCTTCACTTTGCAGTTGGTCGTCGACTCCGTGGCTCTTTGGCTGGCGCTGGTCGTCCAGACGTTGGCGCCAGCCTGACAACTAATGAGCTGGCGTTCTACGACGCACTCTCATCCAACGAGTCGGCACTTGTGGCGATGGAGGACGACACGCTCAAGGTGGTCACACACGACCTCACAGATATTGTCCGCAACGCTGCTAAGACCGATTGGCAGGTCAAGGAGCAGGTCCGGGCGAAGCTGCGAACGAGGATCAAGCGCCTCTTGCTGAAGCACGGCTACCCGCCTGACCACGAGCGAGTTTTCGTACTGTTTCCCGGAGGTTGTCGTAGAAGGACCGGGGGCGGATGCTCGATGTGGTGATCGCTACGAAGGGGGGATGGGCAGGTCGACTACGCGACGGATGCCGACTGGTCTTGTGCTGCCGGACCCCAGGGACAGGTTGACGAACTGGTCCGAGTGCGTCGCTTGCGGGAGCGCTTGTCGTTGGGCCACGCTCGGCGCACGCGGTTGGCGGCGATCGCGGTGCGGGATTGGAGCCGGTCATGCGGGCGCTGGGGACTGCCGGTGACGCCGGTGCCGGTGCAAAGTCAGGCGTCTCGGGCTACTGCCCCTTGACCGCCAGCATCGTCAAGTTGCTGTGCCCGGCGTCTCCCAATAGCACTTGCGTGTCACCGCGCTCCTTGTTGAACCTGACCGTACCGGTGGCCTGCTCACCCGCGGTGAGCGTGCCGCCTGGCAGGTCGGACGGGTGCGTCGCCAGATTGGCGGAGACGACATCACCTGACGCCATGTCCATGGCCAGAAAATCGTAGTTCAGCGAGCCCCACTCCACCGCGATGGTCACATTGACCACCAGGGTTGAGCCCTCCCAGTTGGACGCGTTGATCGTGAACCTGCCAGACACCCGATCGGAGGCGAAGTCAATCGAGTCGGCGAACGCGCCCCCAGTCGGCAAGCTGGGCATCGTCCGGGCTGCTGTGGGACTGGGGTTTTGGCTGCTGTCTGCGCTGCCGCCAATCGTTTCGGGACGCAGCCCGAGGTAGAGAAGCGCTGACAGCACGGCCATCGCCACGATGACGAGCAGCAGCGGGCCGGTTCGATTCCGCCGGGACTGGAACTGCTCAATCGTCGTCGATGGCTGGTGCTGTTCTTCTCCGAGTGGTCGAGTCTGGATGGGCGGTGCGTGACGTTCCTGGCGCGGCGCTGCTGGGACCGGTGCATTGTCCTGAGGCGCGCGCCAGCCGTCGGCTGGTCGGCTCCAAGCAGAGTCGGGTCGGCCCCACTGACCCCGATCATTTGGCGACTGCGTGCTCATCGTGGGTGTAAGCGTACCTTCGGACAGACGACACCCGGAGTTATCCACAGTCGTGATCGACTTTGACGGATCTGGGCATCGACCGACCACTCTTTGCGCATGAAACCTGACAAGCACCCCCAAGACTCAATCTCCAACAACCCCGATCTCGAACTCATGGACTCCCCGCTGCGGCTGCGTGGCGGACAAGATGTGGCGTCGTTGATCCCATATCTGCTCGGCTTCCACCCCCACGACTCGATCGTGGCACTTGTCTGCATTGACGGACGACTGCTCATGACGGCGCGGATGCCCATCGGCATGGCTGACCATCCTCTTGAACTCGACGATCAGATTCGCCGGATCTCCAATCGGGCACAGGGTGCCGATTGGATTCTGGTCGGGTACGGCAACGATCGACCGCGCGTCAACGACGCGTTGCACTTGACCAGAGACCTGGTGGGTTCTGACAACGTCATCGACGTGCTCTATGTCTCGGGTGACCGGTATTGGTCACTGACGTGCACGAATCCCTCCTGCTGTCCACCCGAGGGCGTGCGCTTCGATGCTGCCTATTCACCTGCTGCACTGCGGGCTGTGGTCGCTGGGCTTCAGGTGGTTGACAACCGGGAGTGTCTGAAGGAACGTATCCGGCCGCCGCGAGGTTGGACGGCAAGAGGCGCCAGATTCCGACTGGACGATGCCCATGACCTTATTCGGCGACTCGGTCCGGATGCCGCTGGCCAACGCTTGGAAGAGCTGTTGGCCACCGGACTCGATGATCCTGCTGATCTCAAGCTTGAAGACCTCGCGATGCTGTCCGCGCTGTCCTACTACGGCGATATGCGTGACATTTCGTACCGTCAACTGACTCGGGCCAACGCAGACAGACACGTCCAGCTTTGGCAGGCGGTGGTCAGAGCCACGGCCCGGGACGATCAGGGGTGCGCCTTAGCGCTGCTCGCTCTGGCGTGTTGGGTGTCCGGCGACGGGGCCATGCAGGTGGTGTGCATGGAGCGAGCGAGCAAGCTTGTGCCCGATCTGGGGCTGCTGCACATCTTGCACGACCTCAACCGGAGCGCAGCCCCGCCGACCTTGTGGGACGACTTGGTGGCCGACATGTTTCGCGGCGATCACGAGCAGGTCTCCGATTGCGAGTTGATGGTGGAGGAGTGAGCGTGAGACCTGCCCGGTACATACCCGCAAGCGATCACTGGAGTTGGTCTGCCGCCTATGTGGGCTCGACCCGGGGGAGATCGCCGCTCAGATCCTTCACCATGCTCAAGCCGTTGTCGTGAGGCAATGCAGAGCCAAGCGTGGAGCGTCGCCCCCAGGTAGCGCGTGGTGCTGAGTTGACGCTCCCGCTAGACTTCGGGCTGAGATGGTCGGATCGTGGTGGACCCCGGCGCCCACGGGCCTCGGGGTTCTTTCATGTATCCGGCCATGGGGGACCGGGCAGCGAGGAGACCAAACGGTGGGGCAGGGCAGCCAGGCGCCCGAGCGGAGCAGCTACGACGCTTCCGCGGCGCAACAGAAGTGGCAGCGTTTTTGGGCCGACGACGAGACTTTCGTCGCCCGCGACGACTCAGATAAGCCGAAGCGCTACGTGCTGGACATGTTTCCCTATCCGTCAGGCGACCTGCACATGGGTCATGCCGAGGCGTACGCGATGGGGGATGTGCTTGCCCGGCTGTGGCGGATGCAGGGGTATGAAGTGCTGCACCCGATCGGTTGGGACTCCTTCGGGTTGCCCGCCGAGAATGCCGCCATTCGCAACAACGCCCATCCTGCGGAATGGACTTACCGGAACATCGAGACCCAGAAAACGTCGTTCAAGCGATATGGCTTGAGCCTCGACTGGACGCGCGAACTCCACACCAGCGACGCTGAGTACTACCGATGGACGCAGTGGTTGTTCCTGAGCTTCTTCGAGCGGGGCCTGGCCTACCGCAAAGACTCTTTCGTCAACTGGTGCCCCAAAGACCAGACCGTGCTGGCGAACGAACAGGTCGTCAATGGTGAGTGCGAGCGGTGCGGCACCGCGGTTACCAAACGCAAGCTCAATCAGTGGTATTTCAAGATCACCGACTATGCGCAGCGACTGCTCGATGACATGGATCAGTTGGAGGCGGGCTGGCCCGATCGGGTTCTGGCGATGCAACGAAACTGGATCGGACGTTCGCAAGGCGCGACAGTCGCCTTCGAAGTCGAGGGCCGCGATCAGCCGGTCACCGTATTCACCACCCGCCCGGACACGCTGTTCGGTGCGACTTTTATGGTGGTAGCCCCCGACTCCGAACTGGCCGATCAACTGGTCAGTGATGACCAGCGTCCGGAGTTCGAGGCCTACTTGGAGCAGGTTAAGAAGGCGACCGAGATCGAGCGGCAATCAACGCTACGCGAGAAGACCGGTGTCTTCCTGGGCATTCACGCCATCAACCCTGTGAACGGGGAACGGATCCCTATGTGGGCAGCCGACTACGTGCTCAGCGAGTACGGCACCGGCGCTATCATGGCGGTCCCCGCGCATGACCAACGCGACCTGGACTTCGCACGCAAGTTCGGTCTGCCGGTGCGGATGGTCATCGACACCGGTGAGGCAGACCCGGCCGAGTCGGGCGTTGCCACCGTGGGCGACGGCAGCTACGTGAACTCCGGGCCACTGAACGGCATCAGCGGCACCGCTGATGGGGTCGCGGCAGCCCTTGCCGAACTGGAGGCCCGCGGGACTGGACGTGCGACAGTCACGTTCCGGCTGCGCGACTGGTTGTTGAGCCGGCAGCGCTTCTGGGGGTGTCCAATCCCGATCATCCACTGTCCAGACTGTGGTGAGGTGCCGGTACCCGAAGACCAGTTGCCGGTTGAGTTGCCCGACCTGCGTGGCGCCGACCTTGTCGCGAAAGGCATCGCTCCGCTAGCGGGGGAGGCAGCGTCCACTTGGCGTAACGTGGCGTGTCCGAAGTGCGGTGGGCCCGCTCATCGGGACACCGACACGATGGATACCTTCGTTGACAGCTCGTGGTATTTCTACCGCTACTGCAGCCCGCGTTATGAGGACGGGCCGTTCAACGTGAGGGACGTGGCTCGCTGGATGCCGGTGCAGCAGTACGTGGGTGGCGTCGAACACGCTATCCTTCACCTGCTCTACATGCGCTTCTTCGCCAAGGTCCTGCACGACATGGGGATGATCGACTTCGATGAGCCGATGCAACGGTTGCTCAATCAAGGTCAGGTCATCAACCAGGGCAGAGCGATGAGCAAGTCGCTCGGTAATGGCGTTGACCTCGGAGAGCAGATCGACCTTTTCGGTGTTGATGCGGTTCGGCTGACTGTCGTCTTCGCAGGGCCGCCGGAGGACGACATCGACTGGGCTGACCTTTCCCCGGCCAGTTCACTGCGCTTCCTACAACGTGCCTTCCGGCTGGCAACCGAGGTGGCCAGCCCGCGCGGCGTTGACTTCGCCACCGGTGACCGGACGCTGCGTCAGGCTACGCACCGGTCGATCCACGACGTGACCGAGTTGATCGGGCTGGGGCGTTTCAACGTCGCCGTCGCCAGGGTGATGGAATTGGTGAACGCCACCCGCAGGGGGATCGACAGCGGATGCGGTCCAGACGATCCCGCGGTGCGGGAAGCCGTCATGTTCGTCGCTCAGGCCCTGAGCCTGGTCGCGCCGTACGTGGCTGAGGAGATGTGGGAGGCGCTCGGTGAGTCGCCTTCGGTGGCCAACTCCCGTTGGCCCACTGCTGAACCGGAACTGCTGGTCACCGAGGCGGTGACCATGGTCGTCCAAGTGCAGGGCAAGGTGCGCGCGAAGTTGGCGGTGTCGCCGCAGATCACCGAGGTGGAGGCTATCGCGCTTGCGATGGCCGATGCGAACGTGCAGCGCGCCTTGGACGGACGCGAGGTCGCCAAGGTGATCACCCGACTGCCCAAGATGGTGAGCATCGTCCCCAAGGGATGACGTAAGCCTCAGCGCGCCGAGTTATCCACAGATCCTGACCGGTTTGACGGATCTGGGCAGCCACTGTCCATCATTTGCGGGTGACTGCCCCCACCCCTGCCAACCCCGCCGGGCGCCTGCGTGCGGCGCTCGGAGATGCGCCGGCGCCGGGCCGACCCAGACGTGCTTCGCCGACGACGGAGCCCCCCGACCGAGTACGAGTTGCTCGCATCGAGGGGCCTGATGACTCTGAGGAACCTGCCGGAATCAGACCGAACGAATGCCAGGCAGCGGGGGCGGAAGGCGCGATTGGCGAGGCCGAAGCCGTTGCACCTGAGATGTCACCGGTGCCACGCCTCATCCGCCTTGGACGTGCGCACGCCGGGACGCTGGGAGTGCTGTTGGTCGTGGCGCTGGTGCTCGCCGCAACCAAAGTGATGGCGGCTCAAGGCCACGATATCCAGACAGCGTCACCGACACCTAGTCTGACGCCAGCCGCTTCGGCCACGCCGACCCCCACCCCCAGCCCGCCTCCGCTGCGAGTGCACGTCCTCGGGGCGGTGGCGAGTCCGGGCGTGGTCACAGTGCCCGCTGGCTCTAGAGTCGCCGACGCATTGGAAGCAGCTGGCGGCCTGGCGACCGAGGCCGATTCCGGAGAGTTGAACCTTGCGGCACCAGTCCAGGACGGGTCACAGATCATCGTTGGCAACACGTGGTATCCGCGTGGCGAGCTTCGTAGTGCCGACGGCGGTTCCACTAGCAATTCGGCCGCATCCAGCGGCGCGGCGTCCGTTCCCACCCTTGACCTCAACACCGCAACCAAGTCGCAACTTGAAGGGTTGCCCGGAGTGGGTCCGGTGACTGCGCAGCGAATCCTGGACTGGCGCGAAGCGAACGGCGGCTTCACTCGCGTCGAGGAACTTCAGGAGGTGGATGGTATTGGCGCAAAGACCTTCGCGAGACTCGCCCCCCTCGTCCACGTCTGATCCTGTGCTGCAGGTAGACCTGCGGTTGGTCGCCCCGGCTCTGGCCGCTTGGTGCGCGGCCGCGATTGCGGTCGGAGGCGACCGGTGGGCCGGTCTGGTCATCGGCCTGGGCTTCTTGGTTGCCACGGTTGCGTCACGCCGTCGCGCCTGGACCGCTTGCGCCATCGGGCTGGCATTGTTTGGCGCGGGCCTGGTGAGCTGGCTCTGGGCCACCGGACTAGCCCTGGCCACCCCCGCCAGGTGGGCATCCGAAGGCGCCCTGATGGAGGTGCAAGCCACCGTCGCCTCTGATGCGCGCCACTGGCCGGCGAACGGCAACCGTGCGGCGTCCGCAGTCCTGCCGATCACCCTGCGGCACGTCACCGCCCACGGGGTGTCCTGGCAAGGGCGCCTACCGGCACAGCTGACGGCCACCGGGGACGCGGTAAGTGAGTTAGACCAACCAGCAGGTGCCACTATCAGCGTCTTGGTCTTGTCGCGAGCGCCCGAACCAGGGGAGCGCTCCATCGGCAGGCTGTCGCTACGCGGGGCGGTCGTCCGAGTGCGGGAGCCGGGTCCGGCTGCGGCGTTGGCCAACCGCTTCCGAGAGGGGCTGCGCGCCGCGATGGCGCACTCGCCGCCACAGCAGGCAGGCCTGGTGCCGTCCTTGGTTGTCGGTGACACTTCTGCGTTACCACCCGAAGTGAAGGACGCCTTCAAGGTGACGGGGCTCTCGCACCTGACCGCAGTCAGCGGAACCAACCTGACCCTGATGCTGGCCTTCACGCTTGGCTTGGCGCGCCAACTCGGGGTACGTGGCTGGTCCCTGCGCTTGCTCGGCGCCGCGGTCGCGGTCGCATTCGTGGTGGTCTGTCGGTTGGAACCGAGCGTGCTGCGAGCTGCGGCCATGGGTCTGGTGGCGATGGCGGCCACCGGGGTGGCCGGAGACCGTCATCGAGGACTGCGAGCGCTCAGTCTCGCCGTCCTGCTCCTGGTGCTAGTCGACCCCTGGCTATCCCGGTCCTGGGGTTTCGCGCTCTCAGTCACTGCCTCCGCGGGCATCCTGTGGTGGGGTGGTGCCTGGCAGGCCAGCATGCGGTCTTGGGCACCCGGCTGGCTTGCCGAGTCGCTGGCGATCCCATTGGCTGCCCAGCTCGCGACACAGCCGATAGTCACCGCCCTTGCCGCGCAACTGAGCATCGTCGGACTCGCGGCAAACGTGGCGGCAGGGCCGTTCGTGGGGCCGGTGACTGTGCTGGGACTTGTCGCGGCACTGGTCTCGCTGGTAAGCCCACCGCTGGCCGAGGTCTTCGGCTGGTTGGCTGGCTGGTGTGTGCAACCGATCGTCCTGGTTGCCCAGGTCGGGTCCAACGCCCCTGCCGCGACCTGGGCCTGGCCGGCTCGCCCAGCATCGTTGGCGCTCCTCACTTTCGGTTGTCTGTTGATCGCCGAGGTCATCCTGCCGCGGGTACTTCCCAGGCAGCGGCTGGCCGCGGGGCTAGCGGTCTTATTGGTGATCGGCGCGTTTCGGGAGCCACCGCAGCCGGGCTGGCCCGGCGATTGGGCGGTAATTGCCTGCGATGTTGGGCAGGGCGGGGCTCAACTGATCCGCACCGGAGCCCACTCAGCGATTCTCGTGGATGCCGGACCTGACCCCGACGCAATAGCCCGCTGTCTGACTTCCGTAGGGGTCACCGAGATCCCTCTGCTGGTCGTCACGCACGCGCACGCCGACCACGTTGCGGGCTTGCCAGGAGTAGCCGGACGGCTCCCGGTGGCGATGTTCCTGGTTGGGCCGCAGAACGCGGCGGGCGGGACATCCCCGGTCTTGCTGGACGGCCTACCGGTGCCCACCGTTACTGCCGCTGGAGATGTGGTGCAGGTGGGGTCGGTTCGTTGGACCACGCTCGCGGCCGGTCCGGTCGCCGGCATGGTGGCAGGCATTGGACCAGAGGACGCTATCGCGAACGATTCCGGGGTGGTGGGGCTAGTCGAGACAACCGAGTTGCGTGTTCTGGTCACCGGTGACATCGAAATCGCCGGTCAGCAGGCTTTGGTGGCGTCCGGTGCCGACCTGCGGGCAGATGTCCTTGTGGTGCCACATCATGGTTCCGCCAAGCAGGAGCCCGCCTTCTTTGAAGCTGTGGCGTCACCAATCGCGTTGGTGCAGGTGGGGGAGGACAACAACTACGGCCATCCGGCCGCAAGCACGTTGCGGGAGTTGACGGCCGCCGGATCGACGGTCTTCCGAACCGACCACCAGGGCGCATTGGCGGTTTCCGTCGACGGGAGTCGTGTGGTCACCCAACGGTGAGACTCTCGGGTCGCCCAGCGGTGCCACCAGCATTCGCTTTGGCAGCTCCGACAGACAAGGGCGCAACGACAATGTCCGGGCGGCCTGGCAAGATGGGTCCATGGCCACGAAGACAGCCTTCGGGACGACCCTGCTGGTACGGGGTTCCGAGTCGCTGCTCGCGGAACGGGCGGTTGCCGCCCAGGTGGCCAGAGCCCGACGGGAGCGCCCGAACGCCGAAGTCACAGAGGTCACTGCGGACGCACTCGCAGACGGCAGATTCGCAGACCTCGTCGGCGGCAGTCTGTTCGCCTCCGATGCCGTGGTGGTAGTGACCGATCTGGCTAACCTGCCCGATCAGGCCTTACCCCTTGTGAAGCAGACAGCGCTGGCCCCGCACGACGAGTTGTGCCTGGTGCTGGTGCATGGCGGCGGCATCAAGGGCAAGGCTCTGCTCGACGCACTCAAGAAGGCCGGGGTTACCACCGAATATGCCGAGCCGGTGAAGCCATGGGAACTTCCCAAGTTCATTGCAGCTGAGGCGAGAGTGTTGCGGATGGTCCTCGACAACGCCGCTGGCCAGGCACTTATCGAAGCGGTTGGCACCGATCTGCGTTCACTCAGCGCGGCCCTCCGGCAACTGGCGTCCGACTGCGACGGCGAACAGGTCAGTGCCGCGATGGTGCAGCGCTACTTCGGGGGACGGGCAGAGGTTACCAGCTTCGCTGTCGCAGATGACGCGCTCTCGGGACGCCAAGGCTCAGCCCTGGAGAAACTGCGTTGGGCCTTGTCGACTGGTGTATCGCCGGTGCTAGTCACCAGCGCGTTGGCGAGTTCCCTGCGTGGCTTGGGCAAGTATCTCGAACTTCGCTCCGGCAGGTTCTCTGACCAAGACCTTGCGAGGCAGGTGGGTGTCCCGCCGTTCAAGTTGAAGGAGTTCAACCGGCTCTCGCGCGACTGGTCAGGCCACGGAGTCTCGGTTGCGATCCGTGCTGTCGCCAAGGCAGATGAGCAAGTTAAGGGAGCGGCTGCCGATCCTAGCTTTGCGCTGGAACAACTGCTCCTGGCAGTTGCGGCCGCTAGGTCGCGTTGAGGTATGCCTTGGTTGCCGCTCAGCGCCTCTTCCGCTTTCCAGGAGCACAACCAGCCTAGGATCGAAGGCATCAGCCATGACCGAGACACTGACAGGAGAACACATGACGATCAAAGACATCGGCCCAGAACCCACCGTCTTCGACATCGAGGACGAGACGACCGGGAATGACGCTTATCGGCGCGTCGCATGGAGCGGCAAGTACCTACAGGTGACCCTGATGTCGATCCCGGTTGGCGGCGAGATCGGCTTGGAGTTGCATTCCGAGACCGATCAGTTCCTTCGCGTCGAGGCCGGGGAAGGCCTAGTCCAGATGGGTGACCGGGAAGATGCGTTGGATTTCGAGCAGGCATTGGAGGACGATTTCGTGGTGCTCGTGCCGGCAGGTAAGTGGCACAACGTCACTAACACCGGCAGTGAGGATCTGAAGCTCTATTCGATCTACGCACCTGCCCACCACAAACCGGGCAAGGTACAGCAGACCAAGGAGATCGCCGACGCCGACATCGACGACGAGCCGGCCGACTGGTCGGTCCAGCCCTAGGGCAAG
The DNA here is from genome assembly GCA_012517115.1 of Brooklawnia sp. Lineage (GTDB taxonomy): Bacteria > Actinomycetota > Actinomycetes > Propionibacteriales > Propionibacteriaceae > Brooklawnia. The sequence continues at coordinate 14,165 of JAAYVP010000192.1, forward strand.
GCGTCCAGGACGCCAGACCCAGGCGTCCCAAGCGAACTCCGCACAACACGACCAGCGCCCTGACCACCCAGTGGGTCAAGGGCGCTGGTCGTGTTGTGCAGTCTGATCAGAGGGCGGCTGCGCGAGCCGAGATAGCTGACTTGCGGTTGGCGGCCTGATTGGGGTGGATGACACCCTTTGAGGCGGCCTTGTCGAGGGCGCGATTGGCGACCTTCGCGTATTGCTGAGCCTTCTCGACATCGCCCGCGTCGGCGGCCTCACGGAACTTGCGGACGTGGGTGCGCAAAGCCGACTTCACGGACTTGTTGCGAGCTGTGGCCTTCGCGTTGGTCAGGACACGCTTCTTCTGCGACTTGATGTTCGCCACTGGGTAAGCCTCTTTTGTTCGTTGATCGCTGGGTGGCAGTCGGCGCGGATCACAGCCGATGCGCGACTGGCTACGCTACCACACGCCTCGTCCGAGCCAAAAAGTGCGTCCCTCCAACCGGGTGCGGCCGGATCCGTGAGCGCCTGGCAGGTCGCCGTCAACGTGCGCGCTGTCTCAAGGGTTGATGTCGGCAGGTTGTGAATGGAATTGGTCGCACTACCACCTGCCGACAGCCGAATCGATCGATGCCCAGGTCCCGAGAACGTCTCGAAGACAGACCAGCAGATCGCGGCGCTGGCCACTCAGGAGATCGCCAACCCTGCCAGCGTTTTTCCGCCCGCCAAGGAGATCAAGTCGTTGCAGGATCTGCGTTCATCGACGTTCCTGGACGGAAACGCGTTGCGCGGCATGCTGCTGAATGCCTACGGTTGGCGGTTGGTCGGCACCATCGCGCTGGTGGCCGGTTGGACGTTGGTCGTTGTCGGAGTCGGCCTACTGGTGCTCGTGGTGCTCGGCTTCGTCCTCAAACCGCAAGCAGCCGCCTTCGACAAGGCCGCGATGCGCCAGTAGCGCGTTGTCCCTCCGACCGAAAGGCGGCGACCTAACTGTGGGTCGCCGCCTTTCTAGTCCCAGCCGGCCATCGCTCAAGGTACCCCCGTAGAATGCGGAGTGCCGCACCCTGCTTTGCCCCGACGACGTGGAGGACCCGATGGCAGACCCGATGTACAGCGCGATGGCGAGAGTCTTCGGAGTGGTGTTGCCGCTGGTCGGCGTCGGTGCGCTGATCGGGGGCAGATTCGCGCACCACTTCGTGGCCCAACAACTCGGCGCGGAGGACATCACGATGCCCGATGCCGAAACGATCGAGCGAGAACTGAAGATTGGGCTGGTAACCAGCGAGGACGCGGATCTGTTGCGTCCGCATGCTGGCGAGACACTGACCACTGGCCCGCAGGCCCGCATCTACGCCGACAATTATGTGCTGGCGCACATGAGGGTGGCCGCCCGCCAGGCTGGCGTCCCCGATTCGCAGGCAACCTACGCGGGGGTCGGTGATCTTGCCGCGCAACGGAATCGCGAACTCAAGGCCGAGTTGCGTGAGCAGTATCCCGAGTTGACCGCCGCAGAAGTGTCGTTGCGGGCAAAGGCTGAGATCTCCGATCCGGAGACCGAGTATGACACGGCCCGGCAGATCAAGACGCTGTACGAGTTGCGCTCGGACAACTTCTTCATGGGTAACTCCATCAGGGGGATGCTGCTGAATGCCTTCGGCTGGTGGCTGGTCGGCCTGGTGGCAACGATTGCGGGCGCGGCATTGGTCGGTATCGGTGGCGTGCTGGCAGTCATCGGGTTCCGGCCGGACCGCCGCTCCAAGTGAGTTGGGGTGCGGCGTCGGCCGTGCGAAGATGGGCTGCGGCGCACCTCGCCTCAGGCCAAACCCTGCACCCGACTGGATAGTGAATGCTTGTTCCTGCACCCGGACGAACCGACCCCGCGATAGTCCGCAACTTCAGCATCATCGCCCATATCGACCACGGCAAGTCGACATTGGCGGATCGCATGCTGCAGCTGACTGGCGTCGTCGACGAGCGGACCATGCGAGCGCAATACCTCGACCGAATGGACATCGAACGCGAGCGGGGCATCACCATCAAGTCGCAGGCAGTTCGGATGCCTTGGCAGATCGGCGGCGTGCCACACGTGCTGAACATGATCGACACTCCAGGTCACGTCGATTTCACCTACGAGGTAAGCCGCTCGCTGGCTGCCTGTGAGGGGGCCCTGCTGCTGGTGGACGCCGCGCAGGGGATCGAGGCACAGACGCTGGCCAATCTCTATTTGGCGCTCGAAGCCGACCTGGTGATCATCCCGGTCTTGAACAAGATCGACCTGCCGGGCGCACAGCCCGACAAGTTCGCGCGCGAGTTGGCCTCCATAATCGGTTGTGAGACCGAGGAAGTCTTGCGGGTCAGCGCGAAAACCGGCGACGGTGTGCCGGAGTTGCTCGACCAGATCGTCGCACAGGTGCCCGCCCCCGTGGGTACACCGACCGGGGCAGCACGGGCGCTGATCTTCGACTCCGTCTACGACGCGTATCGTGGCGTGGTCACCTACATCAGGGTCGTGGATGGAGCGATCAAGCACCGCGATCGCATCCTGATGATGTCCACCAACGCCACCCACGAGGTGATCGAGGTCGGTGTCATCTCGCCGGAGCCGGTGAAGGCCGAAGGGCTTGCGGTCGGCGAAGTGGGCTACCTGATCACCGGCGTGAAAGACGTCCGCCAGTCGCGAGTCGGCGACACCGTCACCTTGGCTAGTCGCCCGGCGACGAAGATGTTGGCTGGCTACCGGCAACCCCACCCTATGGTCTTCGCAGGGCTCTACCCGATCGACGGTGACGACTTCCCCGAGTTGCGGGAAGCGTTGGAGAAGCTGCAACTCAACGACGCCGCCCTTAGCTATGAGCCGGAGACCTCGGCGGCGCTGGGGTTCGGCTTTCGCATCGGTTTCCTCGGCCTGCTGCACATGGAGATAGTCCGGGAACGGCTGGAGCGGGAGTTCAACCTCGACCTGATCAGTACGGCACCCAATGTGCACTACACGGTGGTGATGGAGGACGGCACGACCCATGAGGTGACCAATCCGTCGGAGTTCCCCGATGGGAAGGTCGCCGAGGTCCACGAACCGGTGGTGAAGGCAACCGTTCTGGCCCCGGCCGAGTACATCGGAACGATCATGGAACTGTGCCAGGCGAGGCGCGGCGTCCAGAAGGGGCTCGACTACCTGTCCGAGGATCGCGTCGAGTTGCACTATGAGTTGCCTTTGGCCGAGATTGTTTTCGACTTCTTTGATGTCCTCAAGTCACGGACGAAGGGTTACGCGTCCCTGGACTACGAGGAGGCCGGCACCCAGGTGGCAGATCTGGTGAAGGTCGACATCTTGCTGCACGGTGAACCGGTGGATGCGTTCAGTGCGATCGTCCACAAGGACAAGGCCTATTCCTACGGTGTGGCGATGGCCGCAAAACTGAAGGAGCTCATTCCGCGCCAACAGTTCGAAGTGCCCGTGCAGGCCGCTATCGGCTCCCGCGTGATCGCGCGCGAGACGATCCGCGCCATCCGCAAAGACGTCTTGGCCAAGTGTTATGGCGGCGACATCACTCGCAAGCGCAAGTTGCTCGAAAAGCAGAAGGAGGGCAAGAAGCGCATGAAGATGGTTGGACGCGTGGAGGTCCCTCAGGAGGCGTTCGTCGCAGCGCTGTCGACTGGCGAGGGTAGCAAGGACAAGAAGTAGTACCTGAGTTGGGCCAGATTAGTGCGCACTCTGACCGTGGAGCCGGGCGAGGATCGCTAGTTGGGGTTCGATGATCGGGGCGGTCACCTCTTCGAGCACCCTGATCCCGCCGATCGCAGCGCCCGGGGCCGAGTTGGCGGAGGGCGTGGGCCGATACTGTCCAGCAGCCAGCCCATCTGGGTGCCGGTGACCGTGACCGGGTTGGTCTTTTCCGTCCCCAACCACAGTTTCTCCCGGCACACGGCGATCCGGTGCGCCGGATCTGTGAGCCTGACCCAACCCAGATGACCAGCTTCCTTCATCTTGTCCAGTGACGGCCAACGCGCGCGATAGCCACCGTGGCGACAGCACCGACACTGGCCCGAGACGAAGGAAGCTGGTCACGGTTCTGGTGGGAGGCGATCCGCTGCACCGCGGCCCTGCAGTCGGCCTCGCGCCGAGGTGCTCTGATCTTCCGGGCGCCGCGATCGCACTCCCCGCACGGATCTGGACCGTAGTCGCCGTCAACGCGGTTTCACCCGAGTTGAACCAAGAATGGT
>JAAYVP010000193.1 GCA_012517115.1 Brooklawnia sp.
GCCGTCACGCTGGCCGATGTGGACGCTGCCGCCGCTCGGCTGACGGTACCGGCGCCCACCACGCCCGATGATCGGTACGCGTCTATGCGGGCGACCATCGCCGCCGCGATGAGCAAGTCGAAACGCGAGATTCCGCACTACTACCTCGCCCAGACGATCCCGATGACCCGGGCAGTCGACTGGTTGACTGCGCAGAATGCCGCCCGCCCGATCACGGAGCGGGTGCTGATGGCCGCAGTGCAGCTGAAGGCGGTCGCGCGGGGATTGGCTGAGGTTCCCGAGTTGAACGGGTTCTTTCTCGACGGGGCGTTCCGTCCGGCACCGGTCGCACAGATCGGCGTGGCGATCTCTTTCCGGCAAGGCGGTTTGATCGCTCCGGCGCTGCATGACGTGGCCACCAAGCCACTGCACACGGTGATGGCTGAGCTTTCAGACTTGGTAAGTCGGGCGCGAGCCGGATCACTGCGCAGCTCTGAGATCTCGGCAGCCACCATCACCGTGTCCAACCTGGGTGACCAAGGCGTCGATTCACTCTTCGGCGTCATCATCCCGCCCCAAGTGGCCATCGTCGGTTTCGGGCGGTTGGCGATCCGGCCGTGGGTGACCGATACCGGTGAAGTGGCGGCAGTGCACACGGTGACCGCCAGCCTGTCGGCCGATCACCGGGTCACCGACGGACGACTCGGGGCCCAATTCCTGGCCGCGCTGGACGACTGGCTACAGCGTCCCGAAGACCTGTGAGGAGGCCCACGACTATGGACGACAGCGAACTGCGGCAGGTCATCGTCGCCGCACTACGCGAAATAGCCCCCGAGATCGGCGATGACGAGTTGGACGACCACCGCCCGCTGCGACGGCAGGTCGACCTCGATTCGATCGACTGGTTGCGATTCCTGGTCGAGTTGCACGAACGTCTGCAGGTCGACATTCCCGAGGCCGACTATCCGCAGCTGTCGAGCGTGGCCGACCTGGTGGGCTATCTGAGGACGCGGGTCTGAGACAGACCCAACAAGTCGTTCAGTTCGGCCTTGATCTGGGCCAGCCGCGCTTCAGCGTCGGCCTTGGCAACCGGCAGCCGGGCACGGTCGGGCACGGGCGTCACGACTTCGAGATAGCACTTGAGCTTGGGTTCGGTGCCCGACGGACGCACCACCACTCGGTCACCCCGATCGGTCTCGAACCGGTAGCCTTCGGTGGGCGCCAGACCCAGGTAGCCCGCACCGAGGTCGACGAAGTCGATCACGGGCGCGCCCGCCAGGAGCTTGGGCGGATCAGCCGCCAGCGTAGCCAGCGCGGCAGTGATCAGGGCCCGATCGGCCACTCGAAACGACAGTGGCGCGGTGGCGTAGAGCCCGTGCTCCACTGCGAGGTCGTCCAGAGTGTCGAGCAGGCTTCGACCGGCCAGCTTGCCGCTGGCGGCCAACTGGCAGGCGATCAGCGCGGCGGTGATGCCGTCCTTGTCGCGGACCACTTCGGGGTTTAGGCAGTAACCGATGGCCTCCTCGTAGCCGTAGACGATGCCGGCCGCCCGCGTGATCCACTTGAACCCGGTCAGGGTCTGGGCAGAGCCCACACCGTGCCTGCCCGCGATGCGCTCCAGTAGAGACGACGAGACGATGGAGCGCGCCAAGACAGCGGCCGAGTCGCCGGCATACGCGATGGCGAAGTACTCCCCCAGCACAGCGCCCAACTGGTCCCCGCTCAGCTGGCGCCAGCCAGTCTCAACGGTCGCGTCCGGCACCGCGACAGAGCAACGGTCGGCATCGGGGTCGAGCGCCACCACCAGATCGGCCTGCGTCCGCCTGGCCAGGTCGATCGCCATGTCGAGAGCCCCCGGCTCCTCCGGATTCGGGAACGGGACGGTCGGGAAATCGGGGTCGGGATCGCGCTGCCCGGCGACCAGCAGGAGGTCGCTAACCCCGGCCGCCCGCAGCACCCGGCTGGCCAGCCGAGCACCGACCCCGTGCATCGCAGTGAGGACGACCCGCAGCCCCGCGAGATCGGCGCGCTCCCCCGTCCGGATCGCCAGCCGAGCAAGCAACTCCGCGGCCGCCGCCGCGTACGCGTCCTCGATCTCATCGCCGAGCACGATCCAGCCCTCATCAGCGTTCGGCACGCCGTCTGCCCAGCCAGCCGCCACGATCGCGGCCATCACCCGGGCGTCCGTCGGGCTGACCAGCTGTGCACCCCGCTCCGAGGCCCCCACCATGCGGCCACCCAGGTAGACCTTGTAACCGTTGTCGGCGGGCGGGTTGTGGGATGCGGTGATCATGATGCCGGCGTCGGCACCGAGGTGCTGGACCGCGAAGGCCAGCACGGGCGTCGGGGTCTGGTGGGGCAACAGCGCGACTCGTCCACCGGCCGCGACCAGCACCCCAGCTGCGGTGCGCGCGAACTCTTCCGACCGATGCCGGGCGTCATAGCCGATCACCACGAGGAAGCCGTCCCCACAGTCCTCACGCAGCACTACAGACAGCCCGACGGTCGCGGTCGTGACCACCGCGGTGTTCATCCGGTTTGGGCCGGCACCGATCGCGCCCCGCAAGCCAGCCGTTCCGAAGACCAACCGGCTGCCCATCCGATCTGCCAACTCCGCCTGTGCGTGAGCGTCACCCCCGCCGGCCGACTCCACGATCGCCGCCAACTCGGCGCGATCGCGCTCGTCCGGGTCGTGAGCGATCCACTGTCTGGCCTGATCCGCATCGTTCATGCTGCACTCCCTCAGCCAAGCGTAGACAATGCCAGCGCCACCCAGCCAAGAACCTGCCCGGGCGTCGTGATAGCGTGAAGGTGCTCCATCGCCTCCGGTGAGGAAGACCAGTGACAGATCTCGGCAGCACCCAGCCCCCGCGCTGACCCCGTCGATCCTGCTGCTCAGGCTCCGGCGCCAGCGCATCACTGCTGACGATCGGAGCCTTTCGTGTTCAACCCTGTCCTGCTCAACCAGGTGGCATTCACCTGGCCGGATGGCACCCCCTGCCTGCGCGAGACCTCCGTGGTCTTCTCCGCCGGCTTCACCGGCATCGTGGGACGCAACGGCAGTGGGAAGTCGACCCTTCTCAAGTTGATCTGTGGCGAACTGACACCCACGCAAGGGTTAGTCACCGTGGGCGGCACGGTCGGCGTCCTGCCGCAAGACCTCACCCTCCACCGGGACGCCCACGTTGCAGACCTGTTGGGCATCGCTGCGAAGCTGGAGGCAATCCGAGCGATCGAGGCCGGCGACCTGGACGCGCAGCTCTTCGACGTCATCGGCGACGATTGGGCCGTCGAAACCCGCGCCACCCGGCAGCTGGCTGCGACGGGATTCGACGTCGACCTCGACCGGTCAGTCGAGACGCTGTCCGGAGGCGAAGCAATGCTGCTCGCCATCGTCGGGCTGAAGCTGGCCGGCAACCCGATAACACTGCTCGACGAGCCGACCAACAACCTGGATCGGCCGTCCCGGGAACGGCTCTACCAACTGCTCCGGGGCTGGACCGGCACTTTGATCGTGGTCAGTCATGACGTGGGCCTGCTGCGTCAGGTCGACCAGATCGCCGAACTGCGAGACGGTCGGATAAGCAGTTACGGCGGCAATTGGGACGACTACCTCGCTCAAGTCGACAGCGAGCAGGAGGCCGCCCGCCGACGTTTGGCGTCCGCCGAGCAGCGACTACGCGCCGAGAAGCAGCAGCAGGCCCAGGCGCAGGAGAAGCTTGCGCACCGGCAACGCCTCGCGGCCAAACGGGCCAGCGAAGGCGTGGGCAAGATGGCGCAGCACTACTTCACCAACCGGGCGGAGCGATCCGGGGCCAAGCTGCGCAGGGGCGTCGAGGATCAGATCGCGGCCGCCGCAGACGCTGTCGAGCTGGCGGAATCCAAGGTGCGCGACGAGACCACTATTCGCATCGACCTGTCTGATCCGATGGTGGCCTCCGGTCGGCGGTTGGCGGAGTTTGTCGACAGCGCTGGACGCAGCCACCTGATCCGAGGCCCTGAACGAGTGGCGCTGGTCGGGCCGAATGGGGTAGGCAAGACAGTCCTGATCTCGAACCTGCTGGGGCTGCCCGGCCAGCCGCCCTCGCCGGTAGCCACGCGGCTGTTGACCGACCGGGTTGGTCATCTTCCGCAGCGGCTCGACGAGATCGACGAC
>JAAYVP010000194.1 GCA_012517115.1 Brooklawnia sp.
AGCCAAGCTGCAACCATTTAGCGGGCCGGGTGCCTGCCGGCTCCGCCTGGGTGCCTGACGACTCGACCGCTCTGCCCGGCTGCGCGGGTCAAGGGTGCCGGCTGGCTGGCTGTTCTGCCGACCCGGTGTCAAGCAAGCTGGTCAGTCAGCCTGGCGACCCCGAGGCATGAGCGTCCTGCGCATTTCGCCCCGGCAACACAGACGTCATAGCCTCGGGGCATGACGGGTTGGCAGTTCTGGATCGATCGGGGTGGCACGTTCACCGACATCGTCGCCCGGCGACCTGACGGCGTCCTGCTCGCCCACAAGGTTCTTTCTGAGGACACCGCCACCCCTCCCCGCTACCGGGACGCCGCCGTCGCGGGGATCCGGGAACTGCTGGGGCTCGGCCCCGAAGATGCGATTCCGGGCGAGCGGATCGACGTCGTGCGGATGGGCACCACCGTGGCCACCAACGCGCTACTGGAGCGCAAGGGAGAGCCCACGGCACTGGTCATCACTCGCGGCTTCGGCGACGCCCTGCGGATCGGTTACCAGAACCGGCCGCGGCTGTTCGACCGGCGCATCGAACTGCCCAGCATGCTGTACGAGCGCGTCATCGAGGTCGACGAGCGCGTCATGGCCGACGGCACCGTGTTGCAGCCCCCCGATCTGGACGCCCTCACCCAGTCGCTACGCCAGGCGCTAGCCGACGGGATCAACGCGCTCGCCGTGGTCTGTCTGCACGGTCATCTCCATCGGTCCCACGAAGACCTGATTGGCGATTTGGCGCGGCGGCTCGGCTTCGCCCAGGTCTCGCTGTCGAGCGAGGTGAGCCCGCTGATGAAGGTGGTCTCGCGTGGTGACACCACCGTTGTGGACGCCTATCTGTCGCCGGTGTTGCGCCGCTACGTCGATCGGTTGGGCGCCGAACTGCCGGGGGTGAGGCTGCTGTTCATGCAGTCCCATGGCGGGCTCACCGACGCCAGGCACTTCCGCGGCAAGGACGCGGTCCTGTCGGGGCCGGCCGGCGGCATCGTCGGCATGATTCAGATGTCCGAGCGGGCCGGGTTGGGTCGGGTGATCGGGTTCGACATGGGCGGCACCTCCACAGACGTCTCCCACTACGCGGGTGGCTACGAGCGGGTCTTCGACAGCGAGGTGGCCGGGGTGCGGCTACGGGCCCCGATGCTCGCCATCCACACCGTCGCGGCAGGTGGAGGCTCGGTGCTGCACTTCGACGGCGCCCGCTACCGGGTGGGCCCCGACTCGGCGGGTGCCCTGCCCGGGCCCGCCTGCTACCGCCACGGCGGGCCACTAACCGTCACCGACGCCAACGTGATGCTCGGCCGTATTCAGCCCGACCACTTCCCCGCGGTCTTCGGTCCAGGCGGAGACCAGCCCGTCGACCCCGGCGTGGTGCGCACCGGGTTCGAGGCGCTGGCGAGCCGGATCACTCGATCGTCCGGTGATCGGCGATCGCCCGAAGAGGTGGCCGCCGGGTACCTGCACATCGCGGTGACCAACATGGCAAACGCGGTCAAACGGATCTCCGTCGCCAAGGGGCACGACATCACCTCCTACGCACTCACCACCTTCGGCGGTGCCGGCGGCCAGCACGCCTGCGCGGTGGCGGACGCGCTCGGTATGCGCACGGTGCTGGTGCCGCCAATGGCTGGGGTACTCTCGGCGCTCGGGATGGGTCTGGCCGACGTCACCGCCATGCGCGAACAGTCGGTGGAGGAACCGCTGACCGAGGCGACCGTGCCCAGACTCGACGAGGTGGCTGATCGGCTTCAGGCCGCGGCCCGGTCGGAGCTCCGCGGCGAGCAGGTCCCGGACGAACGCGTCACAGTGCTTCGCCACGCCCACCTCCGCTACGACGGCACCGACACCGCCGTGGCGGTGCGGCTTGGCCACCCGCAGGTCATGCGCGCCGAGTTCGAGGCTGCCCACCGCCGGCTCTACTCCTTCCTGCTGGACCGGCCCCTGATCGTCGAGGCCATCTCGGTGGAGGTAATCGGCCATGGCGATGAACTGGGGCTCTCGGGCGTCGTCCCGACGGCTTCCCGACCGGCCACAGCGGCGCCCGCCAAGGCGCCGATGTACGTGGCGGGACGCTGGCAGGACGTCCCCCTTCATCGACGAACCGACCTGGTGCCCGGAACCCACACGCCGGGTCCGGCGATCATCGTCGAGGCGAATGCGACCACGGTCGTCGAGGACGGCTGGGCCGCGACGGTCGGCGAACTCGGCGAGCTCCGCCTTGACCGGGTGGTCGCGCGGACGGACGAGGCGGGCGTCAAGGGGGAAGCGGCGGTGGCCGACCCGGTGCTCCTCGAGGTCTTCAACAACCTGTTCATGGCGGTGGCCGAGCAGATGGGCGTGCGGCTGCAGCAGACGTCGCAGTCGGTCAACATCAAGGAGCGGCTCGACTTCTCCTGCGCCTTGTTCGATCCTGACGGACACCTCATCGCCAACGCGCCGCATATCCCCGTCCACCTCGGCTCGATGGGGACGAGCGTGCGCGAGGTGATCGCTCGGAGAACCGGCAGGATCCGCCCGGGCGACGCGTATGCGGTCAACGACCCGTACCACGGCGGCACCCATCTGCCTGACATCACCGTGATCAGCCCGGTCTTCGACGACGCCGGAAGCGAGGTGCTCTTCTGGGTGGCCTCGCGTGGTCACCATGCCGAGATCGGCGGGATCACTCCCGGGTCGATGCCTGCCCGCTCGACGACGGTGGAGCAGGAAGGCGTCCTGTTCGACACTTGGCAGCTCGTCACGGAGGGCCGGTTCCGCGAGTCCGAGACGCGGGCCCTGCTCACCGCCGGCAGATACCCCTCGCGCAACCCCGAGGCCAACCTGGCTGACCTGCGCGCCCAGGTGGCCGCGAACGCCGCCGGGGCGCAGGAGGTGGGCTCGATGGTCGAACACTTCGGGCTGGACGTGGTGCAGGCCTACATGCGTCACGTGCAGGACAACGCCGCGGAGGCGGTACGCCGTGTCATCGACAAGTTGGACGACGGTGAACACTCCTATGTCACCGATTCGGGCGCGACGATCTGCGTAAGGGTGCACGTCGATCGCGAAGCCCGTGCGGCCACGCTCGACTTCACGGGCACTTCCCCGCAGCTGGCGACCAACTTGAACGCGCCCGCCGCGGTCACCACGGCTGCCGTGCTGTACGTGTTCCGGACCCTGGTCGACGACGACATCCCGCTGAACGACGGCTGCCTGCGACCGCTGCGGATCATCCTGCCCGAGGGTTCGATGCTGTCGCCGCGGTACCCGGCGGCTGTCGTCGGGGGCAACGTCGAGACGTCGCAGGCGGTGACCGGTGCGCTCTACGCGGCCCTTGGGGTGCAGGCCGAAGGTGCGGGCACGATGAACAATGTCTCCTTCGGCAACGCCGAATACCAGTACTACGAGACGCTCGGCAGTGGGTCCGGTGCCGGTCCGGGCTACGACGGGACAGCGGTGGTGCAGACCCACATGACGAACTCGCGGCTCACCGATCCGGAGGTGTTGGAGTGGCGTTACCCGCTGCTGGTCGAGTCTTACGCCATCCGGCGCGGAAGCGGGGGTGCGGGCCGCTGGCGCGGCGGCGACGGCGGAGTGCGCCGGCTGCGGTTCCTCGCGCCGATGACGGTGAGCCTGCTGTCCGGGCATCGCCGGGTGCCGCCGTATGGGATGGCGGGCGGTTCCCCGGGGGCGCTCGGCAGCAACCGGGTGGAACGCGCGGACGGCACAGTGACTGCCTTGGCTGGCAACGACGTCGCCGAGGTCGGGGCGGGCGATGTGCTCGTCGTCGAGACCCCGGGTGGAGGTGGCTACGGGGCTCCCGCTCCCGTGAGCCCCGTGGCCGACGGCCGGGTAGCACGTGGGTCGAGCGAGGCTGCCACCGGCCGCCCTGCTCAGGACAACCGGCCGGCCTCCGTGGTCAGCTCTACCGAAAGCCACGGCTCGTAAGGCACTGCTTGCAGGACGCTGGCGAGCTCGCGGCGAACGTCGTCCTGCTGGTCGACGGTCCACTGCCCGGCGGGCACCAATGTCAACGTGCGGTTGCGCCACCACAGCCGCGTCGACGCACCGAAGCACACGAGGTCGACCGAGGTGACCGTCCACCAGCCATGGCTGCGCGCCATGATCCCACAGGCTGGGCAACCCATCACCGTCGGTGGTGACTCGACCACCACCAACCCGTCCGGGTCGCCGATCCACCCCGACCAAACGCAGACCGTCCAAGCCGACCAGCAAGTCGAAGTCGTCGCAGTAAGCCCTGGTGACTCCTAATCCTGAGGGCCCGGACCCTCAGATCAACAGACCACCCCCACCCGGCGAGTCGCCCCTCTCCAACCGCAAGTACGCAAGGCCCGATTTATCGGGAACTGTTCAATCGCGTCGACAGCACGTGGCCGGAGCACGATCTGTGGCATCGGCTGGCGCCAGCTGGCCTCGCCGCTCGCGGATGCAGGCTGCAACGCTCGATGTTCCGCAGGAGGTCGTGGCCGAGTCCAGGTCCGTCACTCCCACCCTCGATCCAGCCGGGCGCGTCGGCAACGATGAACATCGGTTGGTTCCCAGATCGCGTATGGAACTACCTCGGGGCAGATCAAATTCCTAGCCCCCAACGGGATTGGAGAAGCAAACTGGACCAGTCTCGTGAACGGTTGGAGATGAAAGGACATCGCTGTCCCCAGCGGATTCCCGTATCCAAGACGCTCATTTGGTGACGCCAGAATACCGTTCAGTGCCTACGAAACCCAAAGGACAAGAGAAATGCATGTTAAGACCTGGATCAAAGAAATCATCGCTTCGCCGAAGAAGAAGGCCGTACCCGTTCTCTCCTTTCCATCTGTCAGCCTGCTCGGCATCTCCGTTATCGACCTGATCTCGCATGGTGAAAACCAAGCCCGGGGCATGATTAAGATTGCAGAACGTTGCGACACGGCCGCGTCGGTTTCGATGATGGATCTATCGATTGAAGCCGAATGCTTCGGGTCGCAGATTCGCTATTCAGACAAAGAGGTTCCGACGGTCATCGGCGGCATCGTCACCACAGCTGAGGAGGCGGATGCGCTCAGCGTGCCAGCTGTTGGTGCCGGACGCACCAGCCAGTACATCGAGGCGATCCGGCAAGCGAAGCTCGGCATCCAGGATCGCCCGGTCTTCGCCGGGGTGATTGGGCCGTTCAGCCTGGCCGGTCGGCTAATGGACGTGAGCGAAGCCATGGTCTACTGCTACGAAGAACCCGAGATGGTCCACACCGTGCTGGCGAAGACCACCGCCTTCCTCACCGACTACATCAAGGCGTACCGCAATGTTGGCGCGGATGGCGTGGTGATCGCCGAGCCGCTTGCGGGGCTGCTTTCACCGGCGCTCGCGCAGGAGTTCTCCGCCGACTACACCAAGAAGATCGTCGATGCGGTGAGGGCGGAAGAGTTCGCGGTGATCTACCACAACTGCGGTGGCACCGCGATCAAGACGATCGACTCGATCTTGTCGGTGGGCGCCGACGGCTACCACTTCGGCAACGCCATCAGCATGGCCGAGATGATGCCGCACATTCCGGCCAACGTCCTCGCCCTCGGGAATGTCGATCCGGCACGTGAGTTCTGCAACGGAACACCGGACTCCGTCCGGCTGGCCACCGCTCAGCTTCTCGAGCAGTGTGGTCAGTACTCGAACTTCGTGCCCTCCTCCGGCTGCGACATTCCGCCGCAGACCCCCTGGGAGAACATTGACGCATTCTTTGCAGCGGTGAACGACTACTACACAGGAAAGTAGGGTTGCCGTGGCAACCGCGACGATCAAGGCTGGCATCTGCGGTTTCACGACGGTGATTGTCGCCACGGTTGACGACGACGAGAACACCACATTCACGGCTCTTCGTACTTCAGGTGGGGATGACCCTGTCGAGTCCGCCGGCGATGAGGAGCATGCGGACTCTTCTATGTGTGTCAAGTCAGCGTTGCGGCACGGTTCAGCTGGCGATAGATCCGTCGGGCCAGGTAGCGCTTGAGGCAGCGGCGGATCTCTTTGTTGGTGCGGCCTTCGGTGCGGCGTTGTTCGGTGTAGGCGCGGGTGGCGGGGTCGCAGCGCATGCGGGTGACGACGGCCATGTGCAGGGCTCGGTTCAGTCGCCTGTCGCCGCCACGGTTGAGACGGTGGCGGGTGGTGTTTCCGGAAGAGGCGGGAATGGGGTTGACACCGGCGAGAGATGCGAACGCGGCCTCGGAGCGGAGTCGACCGATGTGGGACCAGGCGGTCATCGCGATCGCGGCCGTCACGACACCGATGCCGGGCTCGTCAAGCAGTGTCGCTGCTGGAGTGGCGTGCACGAGCGCTTCCATTCGTAACCTGTTCTCGGCGAGTTCGTCATCGAGTGCGGTCACTCGTTTGGCGAGGCGGACGGCTTCGGTGCGGGCTGTAGCAGCCGCGACTATTTCGGCCCTGGCACGCCACCGGGTGATCTCGGTGACCTGCGTGCTGGTCAGTGGTCGGCGGGCGTCGATGCCGAGGTCGGTGGTCCGCAGCAGCGCGGTGAGCGCGTTGATGGTGCTGGTGCGTTCAGTGGTCATGTGATCGCGAGCAGCGACGAGCACGCGCAGAGCGGCGCGTTCACCGTCGTCGTCTCGTGGGTTCCTCAGGTGCGTGACCTCAAGCGGCAGCACAGCTGCGGCGATTCTGCGGGCATCAAGCGGGTCAGACTTACCGACCCCTCGGTTCGCGCGCGCGTTCATCCGGGGGGCTTCGGCGACCTGGTAGCCGGTCTGGGCGACCGTCTGCGCGAGCCGCGCCCCGTAGGAGCCGATCCCCTCGATGACCCACAGGACGTCCAGGTCCGCGCCGGTGCGTCGCGCAGCCCAGTCGACGGCGCGTTGGAGACCGGCGTGAGTGGTCGGGAACTGTGCAGCGTCGACCAGTTCTCCCAACGGTGCGGCGAGGATCGCCAGGGTATGCGTCTTCGCGTGAGCATCGACGCCGATGACAAATGGATGGGTATGCGCGACGATGGCCATGGCGATCGACGCTCCTTCCTTGATCTGGGACAGGACCGGTCGCTGAGGCCGGTGCCGGACCGGGAAGGAGTCACTGG
>JAAYVP010000195.1 GCA_012517115.1 Brooklawnia sp.
CCCCGTTCGGTATTGGCGGTCGACAACTGGCTGCTGGCGCCTGCGGGCGTCGATGACGTCCTGCTCGACTTCGACGAACCACACGAAGGATCGGCCATTGAGCCGACCCACCCCAAGTCCCTTACCAACAACTGACCCGAAGGCCGAGATGAGCAAGAGCAAGCAGCACGAGCCCCGCTCCGACAAGCCGCAGGCCGGCGGTCCGCAGACCCCACGGGCCGCGAGCGCTTCGCGGCGCGAGGCACTGCGTGCCCAGCAGGCCGCCGAAGCGCAGCGGGCCCGCACCCGCCGGATCATCACCGCGATCGCTGTCGTGCTGGCCGTGGTGATCGTGGCGGTAGTGGTGGTCGTGCTGGTGCAAAACCGGCAACGGCAGCAGGAGGAACAGGGCCTGCGGGCCCAGCAGGGCCAGGTTACCCCGCCCAGCGCCAACGACGCCGGCAACGGTCTGGTCTTCAACAACTCAACCCAGAACACCGGCAAGCCGTCGGTCGAGGTCTACCTCGACTTCCAGTGCCCCGGTTGCGCCCAGGCCTCGGCTCTGATCGATCCACTCCTAGAGCAACTGGCCGACTCTGGCGAGATCCAACTCACTTACCACATGTTGCACGGCCTCGACCGCGGCTTCCCGGGCAACCACTCGTATCGTGCGGCCTTGGCTGCTACCTGCGCCGACGTTCAGGGCGCCTTCCCGGTCTTCAGTAAGGCGATCTTCGCCGCGCAGCCGGCGACCGAGGGCGACGGCTGGACCGACGAGCAACTGCGCAACACCTTGGCTGTGCAGACCGGTCTGAGCGGAGAACAATTGACCGCCTTCCAGACCTGCTTCGATTCGCGTTCCACCAGCGATTTCGTGGACGCCATGCAAGACCTGAAGCCCGACTATGTCACCTACACCCCGTTCTTCGCTGTGAACGGCAATCAGTGGCAGCCCAGCAACGACGCCCTCGCCAGCGCCGACGCCCTGCTCGCCGCCCTCCAGGCCGTCGCCTGAGGGCGCAGTCTGTCAGTAGGATGCACCCCATGACTTCTGCACTTGACCAGTCCCTGCCCGCCACCAGCCCGTCCGGTTGGCAGGTACCGGGCTCGCCGGTGCTGGAGGGCCTTGAAGCAAAGTGGTCTCAACACTGGCAGGACAGCGGCACCTACGCGTTCCGGCGTCCGGCTTCGCGTGACCAGGTCTTCTCGATCGACACTCCCCCGCCGACGGTGTCCGGATCGTTGCACGTGGGTCACGTCTTCAGCTACACCCACACCGACCTGGTGGCGCGCTATCAGCGGATGCGAGGCAAGCAGGTCTTCTACCCGCTCGGCTGGGACGACAACGGTCTGCCGACCGAGCGACGCGTCCAGAATCACTACGGCGTACGCTGCGAACCCTCGCTGCCCTACGACCCTGGCTTCACCCCGCCGACCAAGCCCGACCCGAAGCGGCAGCAGCCGATCAGCCGGCGCAATTTCGTCGAGCTATGCCACGAACTGACCGGCGTCGACGAGCAGGTCTTCGAAGACCTCTGGCGTCGGGTTGGGCTGTCGGTCGACTGGGACCTGCTGTACACCACTATCTCGCCGCAAGCCCAGGCGGTTGCCCAGCGGGCGTTCCTGCACAACCACGCCCGGGGCGAGGCCTACCTTTCGCTAGCCCCGACGATGTGGGACGTGACCTTCCAGACCGCAGTCGCCCAGGCCGAGTTGGAGGCCAGGGAATACCCGGGGTTCTATCACTCGATCAACTTTCATCGCCCAGATGGCACCGAAGTGCTGATCGAAACCACCCGTCCCGAGTTGCTGGCCGCCTGTGGTGCGCTGGTCGCGCACCCGGACGATGAGCGTTATCAGCCGTTGTTCGGCACGACGGTCACCACCCCGGTCTTCGGGGTCGAGGTTCCGGTCTTGGCCCACCCTGATGCCGAGCCCGACAAGGGGTCGGGCATCGCGATGTGCTGCACCTTCGGCGATTTGACCGACGTCACCTGGTGGCGTGAGCTGGGACTGCCGACCCGCACCATCATCGGACGCGACGGCCGGGTGCTACGCGAGACCCCTGACTGGATCGTCGACACCGCCGCGTACGAGCAGATCGCCGGCAAGACAACCTTTTCGGCCCGCGAAGCCACTGTTGAGATGCTGCGTGAACGGGGCGAAATGATCGGCGAGCCGAAGCCGACCATCCGGATGACCAACTTCTACGAGCGCGGCGACAAACCGCTCGAGATCGTATCGACGCGCCAGTGGTACATCACCAACGGCGGCCGCGACCCGAAGCTGCGCGCGGAACTGCTCGCCCGGGGCGAGGAACTTGCTTGGACGCCGGAGCATATGCGGCACCGTTACGCCAACTGGGTCGCGGGCCTGAACGGCGACTGGCTGATCAGTCGGCAGCGCTTCTTCGGAGTTCCCTTCCCGATCTGGTACCCGTTGGACTCCGATGGCGAGCCCGACTACGACCACCCCATCACCGCGGACGAGGCGTCCCTGCCTGTCGACCCGGCATCGCAGCCCGCTCCGGGCTTCGACGAGTCGCAGCGCGGCCAACCGGGTGGTTTCATCGGTGACCCGGATGTCATGGACACCTGGGCCACCAGCTCGCTGACCCCGCAGATCGCCTGCGGTTGGCAAACCGACGAGCGGTTGTGGAAGCTCACCTTCCCGATGGATATGGCGCCACAGGCCCACGACATCATTCGCACCTGGTTGTTCAGCCGGGTGGTGCGCAGCCACCTCGAAGAGCACGAACTGCCGTGGCGTCGCGCCACCATCTCCGGATTCGTGGTAGACCCCGACCGAAAGAAGATGAGCAAGTCGAAGGGCAACGTGGTCGTCCCGACCGAGATCCTCGACAAGTTCGGCGCAGATGCGGTGCGCTGGCGTGCCGCGATGGCGCGTCCCGGCATGGACTCACCGTTCGACGAGACTCAGATGAAAGTCGGACGTCGGCTCGCGATGAAGATCTTGAACGCGTCCAAGTTCGTGCTCGACAAGCATTTCCCGGTCGACCCGGAGGCCATTTATGAACCCGACGACCTCGCGATGCTGGCGGCGCTGCGCGTTGTCGTGGCGCAGGCGACTGCTGCGTTCGACGAGTTCCAGTACACCGACGCGCTTGAGGTGGCCGAGAAGTTCTTCTGGACGTTTTGTGACGACTACCTCGAGTTAGTCAAGGAACGCTCGTATGGCCCCGAAGATGACCCGGCGGCAGCCTCGGCGAAGGCCGCTTTGCAGCTCGCGCTGAGCGTCCAGTTGCGACTGTTCGCCCCGTTCATGCCCTTCGTCACCGAAGAGGTGTGGAGCTGGTGGCAGTCGGGCTCGGTGCACCAGGCTGCCTGGCCAAGCACCGACGAATTGCCCACCGGCGGGGACGCCGCCCTACTCGACGACATCGCCGCAGTGCTGATGGCGATCCGGGGTGCCAAATCCCGCGCTCAGGTGAAGATGCGTGCCGAGGTCGCGAAAGCGGTGGTGAACGGGCCGCAGAACGCCCTCGATCGTTTGCGGTCGATCAGCAAGGACCTGCGCGCGGTAGGCCGGATCACCGGCGAACTGGTGTTCGTGCCTAGCGGCGCCGACCAGATCGACGTCGAGGTTACGCTCGCCACCAGCGAGGCCTGAGCTCCACGCGCCTGGCTCGGATCGGAGTTGTCCTGGCCAGGGTCCGGGGTTCAGGCGTAGGGCACGGCAGCTTCAGTTTCAGCAATGTAGCGCTTGATCGCGTCCGGGTCGTTGGGTAGTTCGACGACCCGGCGCGGTGCGTCCTCAATGCCGGCGAACCGCGCCGGACGCTCTGGGACGAAGCCCACCGCCTCGACGATGGTCTCGCTGAACTTGACCGGCAATGCGGTTTCGAGCACCACGATGGGGGCGGTGACCCGACCAAGCCACTGGTGGGCGACATGCACGCCGTCAGCGGTGTGCGGGTCGATCAGCACGCCGTTGTTCTCCCACAAGCCGCGGATGGTTTGAACCCGGTCGGCGTGGCTAGAGCTGCCGCTGACGAAACCGTACCGGTCGGATAGCCGCGCGAACTCCGGCGTCTTCGACAGGTCGAACTGCCCGTCGATTGCCAGCCGGTCTCGAAACAGCGATGCGACGCGGGCACCGTCACGGCCGAGCAGGTCGAAGATGAACCGTTCAAAATTGGACGCCTTGCTGATGTCCATAGACGGGCTGCTGGTGGCTGCCACTTCGTCGCTGCTGCGCACCCGGTAGACACCGGTCTGGAGGAACTCGTGCAAGACGTTGTTCTCGTTGGTGGCTAGCACCAACGCATCGATGGGTAGCCCCATCTCGCGTGCCACGTGACCAGCGCAGATGTTACCGAAGTTGCCTGTGGGTACGGCAAAACTAACCCGCTGGTCATTGCGGGTGGTAACCCGCAGCCACAGCGCCACGTAATAAACGACTTGGGCGACCAGCCGCGCCCAGTTGATCGAATTGACTGCTCCGATGCGATGGGCTGCCTTGAACTCGGCGTCCGCATTGACAGCCTTGACGATGTCCTGGCAGTCGTCGAAGACACCGTCGACGGCGATGTTGTGGATGTTCTGATCCTGCAGGGCGAACATCTGAGCCTGCTGGAACGGGGTCATCCGGCCAGCCGGGGTCAGCATGTAGACGCTCAACCGATCACGGCCCCGCATCGCGTGCTCGGCTGAAGAGCCGGTGTCACCGCTGGTGGCGCCGAGGATCGTCAAGTGCTGGTCACGGCGGGTGAGTTCGTACTCGAACAGTTCCCCCAGCAACTGCATCGCCATGTCCTTGAACGCGGCGGTGGGGCCGTTCGACAGATGACCGATCCACAATGGTCCATCACCGATCCTGTCGACCGGAACGATGCTGGGTTTGCCGAACTTCTCGGCAGTGTAGGCGCGGCGGCAGATGGCCAGCAGGTCGTCGGAAGGAATATCGTCGATGAACAGGCTGAGGACGCGATGGGCCAACGCCGCGTAGCCCTCGGTGGCTAGCACGCCGCGCCACTGCTCAAGGGTTCGTTCGGTCAACTGCGGATACTCGGCAGGTACATAAAGCCCACCGTCTGCCGCCAACCCCTCGAGCATGATGTCACTGAAGCTCGCCGATGGCGCGCTAGGCAACCCACGGGTCGAGATGTATCTCACCGGAGTAGCCTAGCGGCTGACCCGCCGAGGCTGCGGATGATCAACTCCCGGGCGGTTCATGCCGATAGTTCGGTGCGCTCCGCCAGTTGTTGACGCGTGAGCAGTTCGGGTCTGTCCTCGCCACGCACCGCTTGCTCAGTCACCACCACTTGACCGATGTCTGGCATACCGGGCACCTCGTACATCACGTCGAGCAGCAACTCCTCGAGGATCGCCCGCAGGCCACGAGCACCGATGCCGCGCTCCAACGCCTTGCCGGCGATCGCACGCACGGCGCCGTCGGTGAACTCGAGTTGCACCCCGTCCAACTCGAACAGCCTGCGGAACTGCTTGACCAGCGCGTTGCGCGGTTCGATCAGGATCCGTTCCAGGGCGTGTTCGTCGAGCTTCGGCACCGTGGCGATCATCGGTAGGCGTCCGATGAACTCCGGGATCAAG
>JAAYVP010000196.1 GCA_012517115.1 Brooklawnia sp.
ACGCCGGCTTCTTCGGTTCGCGACCGTTCAGCCGCGCTAACCAGGCCCTGAAGTTGCAGGGTGCGGAACCCATAGATTGGCAGGTGCGATGAGGATCTCACTGGTGCTCGGCTCGGGCGGTGCCCGAGGTTACGCCCACATAGGTGTCCTGCAGGAAATCGAGTCCCGCGGTCACGAGGTGGTTGCGATCAGTGGGTCATCGATCGGGGCGCTGGTCGGCGGGGCGTATGCGGCGGGGCGGCTGTCGGAAACCACGGATGTCGCCCTGTCGCTCTCGCGGGCCGATCTGTGGATGATGCTGCGGCCCACACTGGGCGCGCCGGGGCTGATCAAGGGCGACCGCGTGATGGGGCTGCTGCGTCGGGTAATCGGTGACGTCCGGATCGAGGAGTTGCCCATCCCCTACACCGCGGTGGCCACCGATCTGCTGGCGCGTCGCGAGATCTGGTTCCATGAGGGACCGTTGCTGGCGGCGATTCGGGCCTCCATTGCGATCCCTACTGTCTTCACCCCGGTGATGCTAAACGGCCGACTGCTAGCCGACGGCGGTGTGCTGAACCCGCTTCCGATGGAAACTTCGCTGCGCCTGGACGCCGACCTCACCGTGGCAGTCTCACTGTTCGGTAAACCACCCGGCCAATGGTCGGGTGGGGCAATCGGGGAATCGTCCGCGCCGCCTCAGACCGAGCCGAGCCCGCTAACCAAGCTGGGTGAGCTGATAGCCGACGCGCTGCCGACCAAGCCGAAACCCGACAACCCAAGTGAGGTCTTCGACCCGCTCCCGAGCCATCTCGATCTGGCCGACATGATGACTATGGCGCTGGACGTCATGCAGGAGCGGATTCAGGCGTCCCGGATCGCGGTGAATCCGCCGGACGTGCACATTGAAGTGCCCGCCAACTTGAGCACGCTGCTCGACTTCGCCGACGCCAACCGCATCATCGAAACCGGACGCGAGCTTGCCCAGCGGGAATTCGACAGGTTCGGGCTCTAGCCGGAGCGCATCAGATTCGAAACCAAGTGCTGCGTCATCGGCTGGCCGACCGCCGCCATCTCGAAACGGGTCTCCAGCCGATCACCGCGCAGCCGATAGACCCGCCGGCTGCCAGTGACCTCTTTCGCGGTGGACGTAGAAAGGACGCGGCCGTCCAGTTGGATGTCCAGGCCGCCGTCGGCGGCAGTCAGGTCTCCCTCACCGATCTCTACTTGACCGGTGGGTTGGGCGAGCACGAACTCGACGTGCCCGTCGCCGCGGTGCCGCAGGTAGCCGGTTTCGGTGTGCATCGGTCGGCCATCCGGCGACTGGGTGCGTTGGACATACTCCAGGAATGGCTTGCCGTTGCAGGTGAAGGTGATCGTCTCCTGGTATGAGAAGGACCGGCTGGTCGGGTAGGCGCCCTCGCCAGGTCCGGACCAGCTACCGATCAGCGCCGCCAGGGCCGCAAGATTTGGGGGCAATTCCATCCGGTCAATCTACGCCGAGCCGTGGGTAGTCTGGGAAGCCATGGGATTCTTCTTCCGCCCCGCACCGGTCATGGTGCGTCGTGATGAGGCGCTGCCGGGACGCACCACCTCGGTGCTCGGATCGGTGGCGCCCGAACATCTGGTTTTCGGTATCCCGGTGGACACGGTGCCAAATGGTTCGCAGTTTGCCTACTTCGCGCTCGGGTGCTTCTGGGGTGAGGAGAAGATGTTCTGGGGCACTCCCGGAGTGACCAACACTGCAGTCGGCTACCAGGGTGGTTACACGCCGAACCCGACCTACGAAGAGGTTTGCTCCGGACGCACGGGCCACGCCGAGACGGTTCGGGTCTGTTTCGACCCAGGTGAGACGAGTTATGAACAGCTCGTCCGACAATTCTTTGAGGCGCATGACCCCACCCAGGGCTACCGGCAGGGGAACGACATCGGCACCCAGTATCGATCGGCGCTCTTCCCGGTCGACCAGGCACAAGACGAAACAGCCCACCGCGTGCGAGCGGACGCTGAGCGGGCCTTCGCCAGCGCGGGCTATGGCGCACTTACCACCGAGATAGAACTCGCGGGCGCCTGGCCATTCTGGTACGCCGAGGAGTACCACCAGCAGTACCTGATCCGGAACCCGAACGGGTACTGCCCGGTGCATTCGACTGGCGTGCGATGCTCGGCGCCCGCGTGATACCGGGGGCCACTGCCCCGGTCAGTTGCTCGTGACCTCGTAGAGCATGGCTTCATCGGCCACGTAGCCGCCACAGCCGTCGCAGCAGTTGTGCAAGGCATCGAGCGCGCGCGTCGAAGCGACTTGGTCGCCGTCGTAGATCGGCGTAACGCCCCTGCCGATGCTGCCGCACAATCCATCGGGATGATCGGCTTCACCGTGACCCTGGAAGTACCGGCAATCGAAGTCGTCTGCCTCGGCGGCCCATCGCAGGCAGCAGCCGCAGAGCAGTGCGGTCCGGCTCCTTGTGACGATATTCTGGGGGGCGACACGATACAGCAGGGCGCCATTGGCGAGTAGGCAGTCCCAAGTCGTCGCCCGGGTGTCGTCGCAGCGCCAGCGCTGGACGATTCGCAGACCATTGAAACCCGTGATTGCGCCTCGGTATACCTCAAACGTGGCGTCGTAATCCCGGCTGTCGGGAGTAGCGGAATGGCGTGTTGCGGTTTCCCAAGGGGTGCGGTAGGCATGCTTCGCTGCATGACGTTCGCGCGGCGGGGTGAGCGTGGGGGTCATGTTAGTCACCTCCTTCCGAGTTCCATTGTAGCCGCGCAACAGATCTTGCAAATCGTTATGGATTCGTGATGCAGCGAATCTGGCAAGCTTTACTGAACGATCAGTGCCCTCTCAGACTGCACCCGTAGGCCGTCGGTGGGCACGTCCAGCCAAGATCGTCCGGTCCCTGCGAATGCGGGCCGCGATCTCGGCACCTCTGGCCA
>JAAYVP010000197.1 GCA_012517115.1 Brooklawnia sp.
GACCGCGTTCTCTTCGACGAAGTCTGGGAACGGCCGGACCTGTCGAAGCGGGACCGCAGTCTGGTCACGGTCGCCGCACTGACCGCACTGGGCAAGATCGACCAACTCCAGTTCCATCTGGGGTTCGCCCGCCAAAACGGTGTCACCGACGAGGAACTGAAGGAAGCACTCCTCCAGCTCGCGTTCTACACCGGCTGGCCGAACGCCATGGGCGCCACCACCGTCCTCAAGAGCATCATCGAGAAAGGCATCTGAACATGTACGGTGCCGTCCTTTACGGCCCTCGCGACATCCGCTACGAGCAACGCGACGACCCCACGATCCTGGCGCCCACGGATGCGATCATCCGGTTGGCTGCGACCTGCGTTTGCGGGTCAGACCTGTGGCCCTACCGCGGTACCGATCCGGTCACCGCTCCAACCCCCATGGGGCATGAATACGCTGGCGTCGTCGAACAGGTCGGTGACCAGGTCCGCAACGTGAGAGTCGGCGACTTCGTGGTCGGCTCGTTCATGGCCTCAGATAACACCTGCCCAATCTGCCTGGCCGGCTACCAGTCGCGCTGCGTGCACGTCGAGTTCGCCGGCGCTGGCGGCGCCCAAGCCGAACTGCTGCGGGTCCCCTTGGCTGACGGCACACTCGTCACCACGCCGGGGACACCCGAACCCGACTTGGTGCCCTCCCTGCTGGCCGCCTCCGACGTGCTCGGCACCGGCTGGTACGGGGCCGTGGCCGCCGAGGCTGGCCCCGGCAAGACCGTCGCCGTGGTCGGTGACGGCGCGGTTGGGCTGCTCGCAATCCTCGCGGCCAAGCAGCTCGGCGCGGAACGCATCATCGCCATGTCACGCCACGAGCCCCGGCAGAAGCTGGCCCTCGAGTTCGGCGCAACCGACATCATCAGCGAACGCGGCGACCAGGGTGTCGCGAAGGTGAAGGACCTCACCGACGGGCTTGGCGCCCACTCGGTCGTGGAAGCGGTCGGTACCCAGGAAGCGATGATGCAGGCAATCCGCGCCACCCGGCATGGCGGTCATGTCGGCTTCGTGGGGGTATCGCATGGGGTGCAGATTCCCGGTGAGGAGCTGTTCTACGCCGAGATCCACCTGCACGGCGGCCCGGCCCCGGTACGCCGCTTCCTGCCCGACCTGATCGACCGAATCTGGCGGCGGGAGATCGACCCAGGTCGCGTGTTTGACCTCAGCCTTCCGTTGGCCGAGGTGGCCGAGGGTTACCAGGCGATGGACGAGCGCCGCGCCATCAAGACCCTGCTGCGTCCGTGATCGGTGTGCCGGTGATCAGTGTGCCCCGGCGGGAGCAGCATGCCCCTGCCGGGCACTGTGAGACACGCGATCGGTCGGGCTAGCTACTGCGAGTGCGGTAGCAAAGACGCTCCATGGAGTGGATCCCTCCCGGCGGGTGCCGGAGGAGGATCAATGACAGCCGGACTTGCGTCCGGTTGGTGCGAAAACTCACAGGAGCCGACAATGAACGCCTTGCCCATTGACCAGAACACCCTCTACCTCGTGACCGGTATCACGGGGAACCTCGGCAGCTCGGTCGCTGCCAGGCTCCTCGACGACGGCCAGCGGGTCCGCGGACTCGCTCTCGCCGGGGATCCTGCCGCCGCCCGGGTTCCAGATCAGGTGGAACTCCACATCGGCGACGTGACCGATCCCGCCAGCCTCGCCCCATTCTTCGACGCCCCGGGACTCGATCTGGTCGTGATCCACTGCGCTGCGGTGGTCACGGTCAATGCCGGCTACAGCCAGCTTGTCCACGATGTGAACGTGGACGGGACCCGAAACATCATCGATGCCTGCCTGGCGCACAACGTCCGCAAGCTGGTCTACGTCGGCTCCACCGGCGGCATCGTCGAAGCGCCGCACGGGACCCCGATCACCGAGCCGGACCATTTCGAACCCGAGAAGGTCGTCGGCTACTACGGCTGGAGCAAGGCCACCGCGGCGCAGCTCGTCCTGGACGCGGTCCGCGACCACGATCTTGACGCCACCCTGGTCTACCCGACCGGGATCTTCGGCCCCGACGATTACACCTTCGGACCAGTGGCCCGGTTCATCATCGACTACTGCGACGGCAAACTGATGGCCGGTGTCGAGGGCAGCTTCAACGCCGTCGATGTGCGCGACCTTGCCGATGCCACGGTCGCCGCCATCGAATCGGGACGCAAGGGCGAAGGCTACATCCTCGGCAACGAGCGCGTCAGCATGCCGGAGATGCTCCAGATGCTCAGTCAGCTCACTGGCGGACCGCAGGTCACCACGATCCTGCCGGCGGGGGCAGGCAAGGTCCTCGGGCGTGCAGCAGACCTCGTCGGGAAGGTTTCCGGAAGGCCGATACGGATGACAAGCTTCGCGGTCTACAACCTCACGCGCAACAACGAGTTCGACTCGTCCAAGGCCCGCGACGAGCTCAACTTCAACCCACGACCCTTCGCGCAGACGCTCGCCGACACAATCGACTGGCTGGATCGCGAGGGCCGGATCGACGCAAAGGCGGCCTGATGGGTGAGGTCACCGCCGTCAGCCAGCCAACTAGCAAGGGCCCACGCAGTGTCCGGGTCGTCGAAGCGTGGCTGTTCACTCTGCAGTTCGTCATCAACACCCTTGCTCTGGGACTCTCCCTGGTGGTTCAGACCCTGGCGGTCGCCACCATCTCACGCGGAGACTTGGCCGGGCATCTGGACCATGCATTGTCGCTGCTCCCGGCGGTGGTGGTATTTGCCGCCATCCTCACGACAGTCCGGTGGTTCGTGCGTCCGCTGATCGGCATCGTGTTCGGCCGCTGGGTGCTACGCACTTTCGGCGTCATCTGGCTTCTGCTGGACATGGCGGTGATGACCCTCACCGTCCAGATCACGCCACTGCACCTGCCGTTCACTGCCGAACTGTGGTGGTCGATACCCGTCACGACCGTGCTTTTCGCCCTGTTCGGGTTCGTCATCACCACATTCTGGGGGCTGAACAGCCCCGGGCCCGGTGATTCACGCAGGTACGAACGGGCATGGCGGGTGCTCGACCGGTTCTCGAGATCGCGCCGCAACTGGCTGCGGGAACACCTGCGCCAGCAGGAGGTGCTGAGCATCATCGCCAGCTTTGCGATCGACATCGTGCTGGCAGATACCTGGGTCGGTGCCGTGCGAAGACGTGTTTCCGGCTGGATCTATGGCGCGCCCGGGCCCGCGGCTGGCCTGGGACGCGACGGCGCCATCAGGGTGATGTTGCAACGACTCGGCCCCGCCTTCGTCAAGTTCGGCCAATTGGCGTCTTCGCAGGTCGAGACGCTGCCCGCCGGGCTCGTCCAGGAGTTGAACCGCCTCCAGTCCGACGTGCCGCCGGTTCCCTTCGAGGCGGCCCGTGAGGTATTCGTGGCCGAACTCAGGCGCGCACCCGAGGACGTGTTCGCTGCCTTCGACCCGGTGGCGATCGCGGCGGCATCGACCGCCCAGGTGCACCGGGCGACGCTTCAGGACGGCACCGAGGTCGCGGTCAAAATCCAGCGCCCCAACATCGTGGCAAGCGTGAAGGCCGACCTCGGCATCCTCCAGAACATCCTGGAGTTCGCCGAGGACCTCAGCAGCAACGCGCGCCGGGCGGGCCTCGGCGGTGTTCTCGATGAGTTCTCCGCCGGCGTCATCGACGAACTTGACTACCGCAACGAGAGTTACCACGCCACCAGGCTGCGTGAGGCCATGAACGGTCTGGAGCATGTCCGAGTCCCCCGTGTCTTCCCGGAACTCAGCAGCGCGCGAATCCTGACCATGGAGTTCGTCACCGGAGTCAAGGTCGATCAGCCCGGAGCGGTTGCGGCCACCGGCATCGGCGGTGATGAGCTGACTGAAGCCTTCGTCCGGGCGCTGGTCAAACAGGTCTTCATCGACGGCTTCTTCCACGGCGACCCCCACCCGGGCAACATCCTGCTCGACATCGACGCCGGGGAGCTGGTCTTCCTCGACCTCGGGCTGATGGGACGGTTGGACGGCGGTCGTCGATTCGACCTGATCGACCTGCTGTTGTCCATCCAGCAGAAGGACGCCAGCGGCCTCACCACGCTGCTGCTGCGCCTGACCGACGCACCGGTAGAGGCCGAGGTCGCCGAGCTACGCGATGACGTGCAAGACTTCCTCAACCGATACGTCCGGTATGCCAGCGAATCTACCTTCGGCGCCATGTCGGGGGCCCTGTTCGGCCTGCTGCAAGAACACCAGTTGCGGCTTGACCCGCACTTCACCATGGCGATCAAGACGGTCGCTCAAGCGGAAGCGGTAACCCGCAGCCTCGGTGGGGACCTCGACTTCGTCGACTTCGCCCTGCATGAGGTGGCAGCGCTCGCGGTCTCCGAGGTCACCATGGATACCGTCGTTGAAGCAGCCAAGCAGCACGGCCTCGGTGCCGCCAAGCAACTCCTTCGGGA
>JAAYVP010000198.1 GCA_012517115.1 Brooklawnia sp.
CGGCTCCTCAATGACCAGTTCGGGCAGATTCACCGCTTCGGCCCAGGCACGGGCACCGCCGGGGTAGTCGTCGTTGAAATCGAACCAACCACGGGTGGCGGCGGCTGGGTCTGCGGCGGCGGCGCGGAATGCGGGCGAGTGGCGTCCCATGTGGTTGAAGACCCCGTCGAGGACCAGCCGCATACCACGGCTGTGCAGGTCGGCGGCGAGGGCTCTGACGTCTTCCCGGCTGCCGTACTCGGGACGCACCTGCTGGTAGTCGAGGGCGTCGTAGCCATGGTTAGTCCAAGCCAGGTGGATCGGGCACAGGTAGACCACCTCGGCGCCCAGGTTGGCGATGTAGTCGAGGTAGCGCCGCAGGCTGTCGATGTCACCGCCCCAGAAATCGAGCTCGTGCGACCAGACCTCGTGCTCGGTCAGGTAGACCCCCCGCGAGGGCGCCTCCTCCCAACTGCGCAACCGCTTGGGCTCGGGATATAGTCCCGCCTTCGCTGCCAGGTGGGCGCTCGGGGCGAAACGGTCCACGATCACCTGGTAGACCACCGCCCCGTTGCGCCAGTCGGACTCCCGGGCCTCATAGCGTCCGGCAAGTTGACGGTCATGGTCGTTCGCGTAGTCAGCGGGCATGGCACCCATGCTATGTGGCAGGCGGTTGCCAGCGTGAAGTTAAGGAATGCCTGCCTGGTCCCCTAAACTGGTGTCCTGTGACCCCTCCGAGCCTTGTTCCGAAACTGCTGGCAGGAGCCACAGCATTGGTGATGGCCTTGGCTGGCTGTTCATCGGCTGGCTCCGATGCCGCCCAGGTCTCCGCTGCGGCGAGCAATGCCACCACTGGCGGACAGAACGCAGCAACAGAGCCCGCCACCCCGCAGACGACTGCTGCCCCCGAGGAACCCGTCACGGCTGAGGAGCCTCCGACCCCGGAATGGGTGGTCGCGACGCCCGCCGACACGCGCCCGTTCAGCGAGCCCGAGCCGATCCCGCAGGAGCTGAGCTTCGGCATGCAATCGCCGCTGGTACGGGAACTGCAGGTTCGGTTGCGGCAGGCCAGGTACTTGGCTGTGATCGATGTCACCGACATGTTCGGTGAACAGACCCGCGCCGCCGTGCTCAGTTTCCAGCGCGACAACGGCCTGCCTACCACCGGACTTGTCGGGCAGATGACGTGGGACGCGTTGCTGCCCCAGTCGCACGAGCCGACAGAAGCGGAACTGACCAATACCGACGTCGGCCCCTGGTTCACCGGTCCGATGCACCCCGGTTTCATCATGGAGGTCCAGCACCGACTGGCCCAGCTCGGCATTTACCAAGGGCCGGTGCAGGGCGCGTTCGACCAGCCCACCAAGGACGCGATCATCGCCTTCCGCACCAGCGTCGGGCTAACGGCAAGCGACGTGATGGATGAGCGTGCCTGGGCTAACCTCCGCGGTCGGACTCGTAACCCAAGCTACGCCGAGTTGTTCACGGCTCCCCCTGACAGTACCGAGACCCAGGACCTCGACCCGCGCTGCCTGAGCGGCAAGGTGGTGTGCATCTCCAAGGAACAGCTGAAGATGTCGTTGGTGGTTGACGGGCAGGTCCAGTTCACCCGGCCGGCTCGGTTTGCGCGTCCGGGCTATGAGAGCCCGGTGGGCGAGTTCCGCGTCTGGTACATGAACAACGAGACCGTCTCTAACATCTTCGGTGAGCGTACCCCCATGCCGTACGCGATCTTCTACAACGGAGATGTGGCTATCCACTTCTCCGACGATTTCGCCGACAACGGCTATGCCAGCGGTTCACACGGCTGCAGCCAACTGAACGATTACCAGGTTGCCAAGTGGCTCTATGAGCAGATGCAGGTCGGCGACCGCATCGTGGTCTACTGACGAAGACCGGTGGGCGGGCTCACGGTTCCCGCCAGCCCGCTCCCGGATTGATCAGGTTGCCCAGTTCGGGCAGTAGTCGGCTGCCTGGCGTTGGCCACGTACACGCCGATCATGATCACCAAGCCCCCGATCGCCTGCAGCGGGGTAAGACGCTCGCCGAGTGCCAAGGCCGCGACCAGCACGGCGGTCAAGGTGGACAGCCCAATGAAGGTTGAGTAGCGGTTTGAACCGAGATTGGTGATAGCCACCGTCTGCAGGAAGAACGCGCCGAGAGACGATCCCAGCGCGAGGTAGCCGATGCCGGCCAGCAGCTCCGGCTGCCGCAGCGGGATCACGAGCACCTCGATGGTCCGCCCAGTCGCGGACGCTTCGGCGAGGGCGATCGCGGTGAAGACCCCCGCGCCCACCACCAGCATCGCGAACGTCTTGTCGATCGCGCTGGAGGTGTCGTCGCGCTCCGCAAAGACCGCATACAAGGAGTAAGAGGCCACGGCTGACAACAGCAACAGGTAGCCGAGCGGATTGAATCCCGTGCTCACCCCGCCTGCCACCACCGTCGCGACCACTCCGGCGAACGTGATCAGAATTCCGGTCACCTGACGGCGTGACGGCGGGCGTCCGAGCACCAGCCAGGACGCGAGCAGGATGCCTACCGGGGCGGTCGCGATCAGGATACCGCCCTCGGACGCGGTCGTTCGCTGCACACCGAGCGTCTCAGCGGCGTAGTAGAGCAGCGGTTGGAAGAGGGCGAGCAGCAGCAGCGGGCGCACGCTGTGCCGCGTCAAAGTGAGCCGGATGACTCGAGTCGCCAGCAGGACGCTCATGGCGGCCAGCGCAGTGCTGAACCGCCACGCCAGCAGCGCTGCTGCGCTGATCAATCCGACTGCGTCCTTGGTGAAGACGAAACTGCAGCCGTACAGCAGTTCGGTGGCTACCGCAGCCGCTACGCCGAGTGACGAGCGATGAGCCCTCACGTCCAGTCCGGGTCGGTGTAGATGCTGTCGCCGATGAACTCTCGAAGGATCGAGTTGCAGGGGATCCCCTTGGTGTCAACCGGGTCGAAGAAGGAGAGCAGGTTGAGCAGGCGGTCTCTGGTTACTGCGAATTCGCTGTCGTCTGGGATGCTCGCTAGACACTCGTCGGCCAGCGGCCGCAGCGCGTTCATCTCGTACATCAGGCTGGAGTTGAACATCACGTCCGCGTCCTCTTGGTAACGGAAGATGTGCTGGTACTCGCCGCGTCGC
>JAAYVP010000199.1 GCA_012517115.1 Brooklawnia sp.
AGCACGTTGAGCGCGAAGCCGTGCAGCGTCGCGCCGTGCGCGTACCGGATACCGATCGCGACCAGCTTGCGTTCGGGACGCCTGGCTTCGGCGGGCAGCCAAACTCCCGACCGGCCGGCCACCCGGCGGGCGAGCAGCCCATAGCCCCGCACGAGGCGGATCAGCGCCTCCTCCAGGCGTCGCACGTAGTCGACCACGTAAACCCCGGCAGGCAGCCGGATGATCGGGTAGCCGACCAACTGGCCGGGCCCGTGCCAGGTGATCTTCCCGCCGCGGTCGACGTCGATGACCGGTGTGCCGTCGAACGGACGCTCGTGCGCCAGGGTGCGACGTCCGGCGGTGTAGACGCTCTGGTGCTCCAGCAGCAGTACGGTGCCGTCTCGTCTGCCGGCGGCAACATCGGCATGAATGCGGCGCTGCTCATCCCACGCCCACTGGTAATCGATCAGTCTTGGCGGATCGTCGTCCAAGCCGATCCGCTGGAAGTCCAGAACAGTCATGGTGCGCTCGATGGTAGCCGCTAGCGCCCAATCGACGAATCATTCCGCAGTAGTCTCATCTTGAGCCAACGCAATGATCTCTAGGTTGTCGGGTTCATCCGAACTGAACACGACGTTGGCGCGGGCCATCAGCTCGCCCGTGACATCGGGGGCCTGATCGAGCCAGACAAGGCGGTTCACTAACGCCACCACCTGGCGGGCCGACAGTTCGCAGCCGTCGAACTCCACGTCCGCAGCCGCATGCGCGTCCTCAACCAGGGTGACGTCGAATCCGCGGTGCAGCGCGCCCAAGTAGGTCTGCAGCACGGCGGTCTCGGAGCCGAGGCCGACCAACCACAGGTGCCCAGCCGACAGCCCGCCAAGTACGTCGGCCAAGTCGGTCTCAATGAAGCCGTCGTCCCACGCGTGGTCGATCAGCAGTTCGCCGGGTTCAGAGGCCAGCGCATCGTTCAACTGCCAGCCCGGCTCCCCAGGCCGCAGGACGGCGTCCACCCGACGCAGCCAGACGACCGGGACGCCCGCAAGCCGCGCCCGAGCCACCAGGTCGGCGATAGCGGCGAGCACCGCTGCCACGCCGACCAGGGCAGTTGCCGGGCCTTGTTGGGCGTCCACCACCACCAGCGCGGACGCGTCGCGCTCGGGGAATCGGCTCATGCCCCGAATCCTAACCGGGGTTCATCGACCCTAGCTGCAGTCACGGATGCCTTGCGTGCCAGACCAGGAAGCTGCGTCTTGACGAACCCGTCCGGGTGATGCGCCGAGTCGCGCCGCTCGTTCACTGACTCGGCGCTGCCGGGGTAGGCGCTGGCCCAGTCGAATCGCGGACGATCAGCCGCGTGGGCATTGTGAGCACACTGGGTGGCTGGTCTGCGAGCATTCCGAGTGCCACCTCAAGAGCCTTGCGTCCCACCCGATCCCAGTCCTGGGCGACGGTAGTCAGCGGGGTTGGGAAGGCAACAGCCTCGTCGATGTCGTCGAAGCCCACCAGGGAAATATCCTGCGGGACACGAAGACCTGCCTCCAGGATCGCCCGGAAGGCACCCAACGCCATCTGATCGTTGGCGACGAAGATCGCGGTCGGCTGTTCGGCCGCCAACAGTTCGCGGGCCGCCAGATAGCCAGAGTTGGGCGTCCAGTCTCCTCTAGTGGGCTCAGGCACCCGACGCCCGGCCTCGCTCAGCACCTCCCGCCAGGTCTGCTCGCGACGTTGCGCCGGGAACGAAAAGTCCGGGCCGGCGATGTGATGCACAGTCTGGTGACCCAGACTCAGTAGGTGTTCGATCGCGTCGCGGGTGCCGATCGCCTGGTCGATGTCGATGGACGAAACTCCGCTCGCCACCGGAGGCCCTAGCACCACCGTCGGCACCCGCAGCTGCAGCTGTCGGCTGCTGGCGACTTGGCCCGATGTGAAAACGATGACGATGGCCGCGTCCACCGAGAGCACTCCGCGGCGGCCCCCCGATGCCGCCAGAGGTGACAGGGCGGTGCCGTAGCCGTGCTCGGCGGCAGCCGTCGCGATGGCCTCGAGGGCAAGCCGACCACCAACCTCGTGCAGGCTGTGGTAATAGACGCCGATGATCTTGAAGGCGCCTTGCTTCATGGCCCGAGCCGCCGTATTGGGGCGGTACTCCAATTCCTGCATCGCGGCCTGCACACGTTGCCGCTTCTCCTCCGACACGTACTTCTGGCCTTGCGAGACGCGGGAGACGGTCTGAGGTGACACTCCAGCCAGTCGGGCTACATCGGCCATCGATGCTCTGCGGGGCTTGGTCATGCATCCTGCCTGTCTGTGTTGGGACGCGTACCGGTGCCGCAGGTGGGCGCGGCACCGGTAACGCCTCCGAGTTGGGCAGTCACTCGCCCTGCGATGCACCGGCCGTCGGGTCGATCTTCCACCAGATGCCCATGACGATCGCGACGATCAGCAGCCCGGCGCCGGACCAGAGGTTGGCGTTGATGTCGCCGGTCTTCGCCAACTCTTCTGGGCTGGTGCCGACGAAGGCTGCGCAGATGAGTAGGAAGATCCCGATCAGTCCGAGAGCGGAGGCGATGATGAAACGGATATCGGTGAGGTCACTGGTCTTTTTGACAGTGGTCTTCGGTGAGGTCATTGTTCGTCCTTGTCTTGTTGTCGCCGAGAGTCAGTGGAAGATCACGTTCAAAGTGACGACGAGCACGCCAGCCACGATCGCCAACGGTATGGGGCGACGCCAGACGGGCATCTCATGCAGGTGCGGGTCGGTGCGTTCTTCCTTGGGCGTCAATGCGTAGACGAACCCACGCAACTCCTCGTCCGGCTTCGGATGGGTGACCTGCGAGACCAGGGCGGTGACGATGACGTCGGTCACGAAAGCGACCGTCGCTGCGAGGAACGCGCCTCCCTGACCAGGCAGCGAGATCACTCCGGTCCAGAGCAGGATGTTCACGCTCAGCGCCGCCAGGGTGCCGGATGCGAGGCCGGTCCAACCAGCGGCAGGAGTGGCCCGCTTCCAGAACATACCAACGATGAACGTTGCGAACAGTGGCGCGTTGAACATCGAGAACAACTGCTGGAGGTAATCCATCAGGTTCGCGTACTGCGCAGCGATCAGCGCAGTGAAAATGGCGATGATAGACGCCGCGGCGGTGGAGTACTTACCCATCTTTAGGTAGTGATGGTCAGGCTTCCCCGGCCTGAGGTAGCGCTGGTACAGGTCGACGTTGAAGACCGTGTTGAAGGCCGAGATGTTGGCGGCCATACCTGCCATGAACGAGGCGAGCAGGCCGGTGATGGCTAGGCCGAGCAGTCCGTTGGGCAGCACGTCACGCATCAGCAACAGAATCGCGTTGTTGAACTCGAAGTCCGCGCCGGTACCTTTCGCCTGCGCGACCTCCGACACCAAGACGCCGGCCACCATGCCGGGGATGATCACCAGGAAAGGCACGAACATCTTGACGAAGGTGCCGATGATCGGCGTCTTCTGGGCGGCGGAGAGCGAGTCGGACGCCATCGCACGCTGAACCTCGACGAAGTTGGTCGTCCAGTAGCCGAACGAAAGCACGAAGCCAAGCCCGAAGACAATACCCACGACCGACATCACCGGGGAGTTGAAGCCAGACAGCAACGTGCCGGGCCACGAGTTCAACTGAAGCGACGGATCGGTGCCGGCTTGGCTGGCAACCTCGGCGATCTGGCTTGTCAGTCCGCTCCAGCCGCCGACCCGGTGCAGGCCGATCAAGGTCAGCGGTAGCAGCGCCGCCACGATCACGAAGAACTGCAGCACTTCGTTGTAAATAGCTGCCGCCAAACCGCCGACAGAGATGTACGTGAAGACGATGATGGCCGCGACAATCAGCGCGACGATCAACGGCCAGCCGAGCAACCAGTTGATGATCTTGCCCAGCAGGAAGAGGTTGATGCCGGCGATCAGTAACTGCGCCAGCGCGAAGCTCAGCGCGTTGATGAGGTGGGCCGCGGTGCCGTAACGCTTGAACATGAACTCGGGCACCGAGCGGACCTTCGAGCCATAGTAGAAGGGCATCATCACGATGCCCAGGAAGAGCATCGCCGGGATGGCGCCGACCCAGAAGTAGTGGAAGGTCGGCATCCCGTACTGGGCGCCGTTGGCCGACATACCCATGATCTCGACCGCACCCAGGTTCGCCGAAACGAACGCGATACCGGTAACCCAGGCAGGTAGTGAGCGCGCACCGGTGAGGAAGGCATCGGACGAGGCGGCCTTCGCCTTCATCACGAAGCCCACCCCGATCACGAACGCGAAGTAGATAGCTATCGGTATGTAGTCGTACCAATAGGCGTTGAGCAGGAGTTTTTCCTCCAGCGGGAGCAGGAGAGCTGTCATCTGTGTCCCCGTTCGGGTCGTCGGTTGTGTGCGTGGGGCCGATCGCTTCCGGCCTGCTTGTCGCGCAGGTCTCGGTCGACTCTGTTAACGCAACCATACGACTCCGGTCATACGCCGTCAACTGCCAATCTCTTGCTAAGCTCTGATCCAAGAACTGCGATGGAGCGGGGAACGAAGTGAATCTGAACAACTTGAAAGACCAACTGGTTAATGGCGTGCTGGACGACCAGATCCAGCGGATCTACGCAGCGGAACCGGCCGAGTTGCAATCGGCTCGAACCCGTTTGGCGTCTCTGGTCGACCGTTTCAAGACAGACTTCGGTGGTCAAGATGCCGGGCTGTTCTCTGCTCCGGGACGCACCGAGATGGGTGGCAACCACACCGACCATCAGCGCGGCCATGTACTGGCGGGTTCGGTGAATCTCGACATGGCCGCGTGCGCCGGACGTAACGGCTCCCAGATCATCCGGGTGCTCTCGGATGGCTACCCCCAACTCGAACTTGACAGCGCTGACCTGGATCCGGTTCCAGCCGAGATGGGCACCTCCGCCGCCCTAGTGCGAGGCGTCTGCCGCGCGATGCGCGACCGCGGGTATGCAATCGAGGGCTGGGATGCCTGCATTACCTCCAACGTCCCGGGCGGATCCGGGCTGTCTTCCTCAGCGGCCTACGAGATCCTCATCGGCACCATCGTGAATCATCTGTTCTGCAACGACGAACTCACCCCCGTCGAGCTTGCTCAGATCGGTCAGTACGCCGAGAACGTCTTCTTCGGCAAGCCTTCGGGTCTGATGGATCAGATGGCCAGTTCCTTGGGCAATGTGGTGCACATCGATTTCGCCGATCCCGGGCATCCGGTGGTGCAACCGGTGGACTTCGACATGGCCGCTTCCGGGCACGTGCTGTGCATCGTCGACTCGGGCGCCGACCATGCCGACCTCACCGACGAGTACGCGGCGGTCACTGACGAGATGCGCGCAGTCGCGCAACACTTCGGCAAGCAGTACCTGAGTGAAGTCCCCACCGCCGATTTCTGGCAGAATCTGCGCGAGGTCCGAGCGAGCGCTGGTGATCGCGCAGTGCTGCGGGCCGCCCACTTCTTCGAAGACAATGCGCGAGTTCCGTTGCAGGCGGCGGCCCTGGCGGAAGGCCGTTTCGACGACTTCCTGGCGCTGGTGGAGGCTTCCGGGGTCTCCTCCGCGACCCAGTTGCAAAACCTTTTCGCGACCTCCCAGCCACAGCAACAGGCCGTTGGTGTTGCGCTCGCGCTGGCCGCACATCTGTTGGGGGGGCGCGGCGCGGTCCGGGTGCATGGTGGCGGGTTCGCGGGCACGATCCAGGCGTATGTGCCCATCGAGATGGCCGAGCAGTTCCGCGCCGGTATGAACCGCGTCCTCGGGGCCGGCAGGTGCTGGATTCTGCGGATCCGTCCGGCGGGCGGCGTGGTCATCGCTAGCTGATCGACCCGGACGCCCTGGCGGGCGCCACCGTACGATGGCGGCATGAGGCTCACCCGTAAGCCTGATCGCGCAGTCGATCACCGGGCCGCGCTAGACGCGTTCCTGGACGAACAACTGTCTGGGGTGCTGGCGACCGTGCACGAAGGACGCCCACACGTCATCCCGATCGTCTATGCGCGTGACGGTGACCGGCTGCTCTTTCACGGTTCGACGGTGCCCGGCCGCAATGCCGAGATCGTCCCGGTGGCCAGCAGGGATGCCGCCCGGACGATCACCCTCGCGCTACCAATCGTCGATGGCCATTGGCTGATGAAGACTCGCCAGGGCCCGTTGGCCAGGGCCGACGAGGCGCCGGACGACGTATGGATGGGCACCGTCTCGTTGCACGTGGTGGCCGGCGACCCGCTGCCGTCCACCGGGCAGGATCCCGCCCTGCCGGTGCCGGCTTCTGTGCGCCGGTTCATGGCTGCCCGCACCAATCCCGGCAGCCGGGACGCAGACCGCCCCGGCATGGTGTGATTGTCACATGGGATGGCGTGACCTGTTCCACACAGACGATGAGCCGGCCGATGAGACCACCGTCTCGATCCCCGATGCCCTCAGATTGCTGGCCGAAGGCGGCGTCGTGATCGACGTTCGCACCTTGACCGAGTATGAACGCGGCCACATACCCGGCGCGCGGTTGGTTGCGATCACCGACCTTCAGACCTCCCCAAGCGATGCCGTTTGGGGCCACGACCCGCTCGCGATGCTCGATCCGGAAACCCAGAACAAGGCGGTCATCGTGATCAGTTCCACGCCAGCCCATGCCCGCGCGGTTGCGCATCTGCTGCGCGACCATGACTTGAATGCCCACTCACTGGCTGGCGGCTTGCTGGGATGGGTGCGCGACGGTCAGGTGCTACTGCCGGGGCCGCCGCGCTGAGCCCGTTCTGTGAACGGCCTCGCTTCGACAATCCTTGCCGACGCAGGTATCGTTGTCGACTGCGTCGCAGCGCACCCGCGTGTCTCGGCGCACAGCATTCGCCCTCCTGCCACGGGAGATCCCCGTGGCCGCCCAGTCCGAAGGAGGTGGAGTTCGCGTATGCGCAAGTACGAAATCATGGTCATCATCGACCCCGACGTCGACGAGCGTCAGGTGCCCGCTCTGCTGGAGAAGCATTTGTCGGTTATCACCAATGGCAAGGGAACCGTCGACGGCCAGGACATCTGGGGCAGGCGCCGGATGGCCTACGAGATCAACAAGAAGCCCGAAGGCATCTACGCAGTGCTCAATGTCACTGCCCCGCCCGCCGTGGTCAGCGAGATGGATCGTCTGATGACGATCGACGAACAGATCATGCGCACCAAGGTGATGCGCACCGACAAGTAGGTCGGCTCGACGAGTTGTCCACAGCTTGTGATCCGTCTGGCGGATTGTCAGTGCGGACGCCGATACTCAATGCAAACCCATCACTCGCAACGGAGGAAACATGGCAGGCGACACCCAGATCACGCTGATCGGTAATCTGACCGGAGATCCCGAACTGCGCTTCACCCCCTCAGGAGCTGCGGTCGCCAACTTTACCGTCGCCTCGACTCCAAGGGCTTTCGACCGTCAGTCCAACGAGTGGAAGGACGGCGACACCATGTTCCTCAACTGCTCCATCTGGCGTCAGGCGGCCGAGAATGTCGCCGAGACGCTGTCCAAGGGCATGCGAGTGATCGTGCAGGGTCG
This sequence comes from Brooklawnia sp., assembly GCA_012517115.1. Lineage (GTDB taxonomy): Bacteria > Actinomycetota > Actinomycetes > Propionibacteriales > Propionibacteriaceae > Brooklawnia. The sequence continues at coordinate 7,520 of JAAYVP010000199.1, forward strand.
CCTGAAGTCGCGTAGCTACGATGACCGTGAGGGCAACCGTCGCACGGTCTTCGAGGTGGACGTCGAAGAGGTTGGCCCGTCCCTGCGTTACGCCACCGCGAAGGTCAACCGCACGTCCGGACAAGGCGGCGGCGGCTGGCAGAGCGGCGGCGGCCAGGGCGGCAGTCACGAGCGCGGCGGGCCGGGCGGCGACAACTGGCAGTCCAGTGGCTCACAGTCGTCCAATCGCGGTCCCGCCAACGACCCTTGGGCCAGCGCCCAGAGCGAAGAACCGCCGTTCTGATCGTCCGATCGATCGGCAACAAACCCGAATCCACATGGCACATTCCGGCGGAAGCCGGGCTCGGGAGGCCTGACCTCCCAGGAAAGGAGCACCACAATGGCCGGTCCTCAGCGCAAGCCGCTGAACAAACGCAAGATCGTCCCCGTGAAGGCGGTCCGCGTCGCCAACGTCGACTACAAAGACACCGCTCTGCTGCGGAAGTTCATCTCCGAGCGCGGCAAGATCCGCGCCCGCCGGGTGACCGGGCTCAGTGTCCAAGACCAGCGCAAGGTCGCGATCGCTGTGAAGAATGCGCGCGAACTTGCCCTGCTGCCGTACACCACGACTACTCGTTGACAAGGAGGGAGTTGAGATGAAGCTCATTCTGACTGCTGCTGTCGACAACCTCGGGGTGGCCGGCGACGTCGTCGAGGTCAAAGATGGCTACGGACGCAACTTCCTGCTGCCGCGCGGTTACGCCATCGCCTACAACCGGGGCACTGCCAAGCAGATCGAGGGCATCCAACGTGCCCGCGACGCCAAGCAGATCCGCAGCAACGAGCACGCCGCACAGGTGCGCGCCGAACTCGAGGGCCTGCAGGTGCGGGTGCCGGTTCGTGCCGACGCCACGGGCAAGCTCTACGGTGCGGTCACCAGCAACGAGGTCGCCACCGCGATCAAGAAAGCGGGTGGCCCGTTGCTCGACAAGCGGGTGATCTCGGCAGCCAAGCCGATCAAATCTTTGGGAACGCACATCGTGGCTGTGAAGCTCACCGATGCGGTGACCGCGCATGTGCCGGTCGAGGTCGTCACCGCCTGACCAGCATCCACTGACGGCATCGAGCAGGCCCTGCCCTTCCCGGGTGGGGCCTGTTCTTTGTCCTGGGCTGGACGCCGCTGCACAGTCCGGCGACGAAGTGCCACAATCAAGTCCGTGCGCGTTTACAACTTCTCCGCCGGTCCCGCAATGATGCCCCTCGAGGTCATCGAGGAGGCCCAGGCCGAACTGCCCGACTGGAAGGGCGGCATGTCGGTAATGGAGGTCTCGCATCGCGGCGCCGACTTCATAGCCTGTGCTGCCGAGACCGAACAGGCATTGCGTGATCTGATGCAGATCCCCGGCAACTACAAGGTGCTCTTCCTGCAGGGTGGTGCGATGGGGCAGTTCGCCGCGGTGCCGCTCAACCTGGCGTCCGCCGGCGACTCGGCCGACTTCGTGCTGACCGGCCAGTGGGGCGCCAAGGCCCTCAAGGAGGCCGGCCGCATGGGTCTGATGACCACCGTGGTGGCCGACGAGAAGGACTCGAAGTACACCCGGGTGCCCACCGCGGGTAGCTTCACCGCCAGCCCCGACGCGAAGTACCTGCACTACACCCCCAACGAGACCATCGGTGGGGTCGAGTTCGGCTACATCCCCCAGACCGGGGAGGTGCCACTGGTCGCCGATCTGAGCTCGACGATCCTGTCGCGTCCCATCGATGTCGCCAAGTTCGGTGTGATCTACGCGGGCACTCAAAAGAACATGGGCCCAGCCGGCATGGCGGTGGTGATCGTGCGCGACGACCTGCTCGACCGCGCGCGTCCCAGCACACCCTCGGTCTGGAACTACCGCGAGATGGCCGGCGCCGACTCGATGCTGAACACCCCACCGACCTTCTCGATCTACCTGCTGGGCAAGATCCTCGGCTGGGTCGGCAGGAACGGCGGCCTGGCCGGTATGGCCGAGCGCAACCAGGCTAAGGCCGACCTGCTCTACGGATTCATCGACGACTCGCCGTTCTATGCCAATCCCGTCGAGCCGTCCTCGCGTAGCTGGATGAACGTGCCGTTCCTGACGGTCAAACCAGAGCTGGACAAGCAATTCGTAGCCGAAGCTGCGCAGGCGGGGCTAACCAATCTAGGCGGCCACCGCTCGGTCGGCGGCATGCGTGCGTCCATCTACAACGCGATGCCCATCGAGGGCGTGGCGGCCCTCGTCGAGTTCATGAAGGAGTTCGAGCGCGTCCACGCCTGACGCGCCAAACCAGCGATGCATCGAATCAAGACGCTGAACGCGATCAGCTCACATGGGCTGAATCGCTTCCCCAAAGACGAATACCAGGTCGGCAGTGATGTCGAGGACGCCGACGCCTGGCTGGTTCGGTCGGCCGATCTGCATCAGCAGACCATTCCCGACAGCGTGCTGGCAGTGGCACGAGCCGGCGCCGGCACCAACAACATCCCGGTCGCCAACCTGAGCGCGCGCGGCATCCCAGTCTTCTATACACCCGGCGCCAACGCGAACGCGGTCAAAGAGTTGGTGCTCGCTGGCATGTTGCTCTCGGCACGCAACATCGTGCCGGCGCTGTCGTTCGAGCAGAACCTGTGCGGAGACGACGACGGGATGAGCGAGGCGGTCGAGTCCGGCAAGAAGCAGTTCGTGGGTTTCGAACTGCCCGGCCGGACGCTTGGCGTGGTTGGCCTAGGGGCCATCGGCGTCGAGGTGGCCAACGCCGCGCAGGCGTTGGGGATGAAGGTGCTCGGCTTCGATCCGGCCATCAGTATCCGGCACGCCTGGCAACTGTCGAGCAAAGTGGACCGGGCATCGACCATCGAGGAACTGCTCAAGAGGGCCGACATGGTCACAGTGCACGTACCGCTGATCGATGCCACGAAGAACCTGGTGAATGCCGAGCGCATTGCGTTGATGAAGAACCGGGCTGTGCTGCTGAACTTCGCGCGGGCCGGCATCGTCGACGAGCAGGCCGTGCTGGGCGCCCTGGAAGCCGGGGAGATCCGCGGCTACGTCTGCGACTTCCCGAGCCCGGCATTGCACGGCCACCCCAAGGTGATCGCGCTGCCACATCTAGGTGCATCCACCATTGAGGCCGAGGCGAACTGCGCCGTGATGGCCGCCGATGCGCTGCGTGACTTCCTGGAAAACGGCAACATCACCAATTCGGTCAATTTTCCCGAAGCCACCTTGGATCGTGGTGAAGGGACGCGCCGGATTGCGGTTGCCAACCGCAACGTGCCGAACATGGTTGCCGAGATGTCCGCGCTGGTCGGTGATGCGGGCCTGAACATCGCCAACCTGCTCAACAAGTCACGCGGCGACCTGGCCTGGACGATGTTCGATGTCACTGGAGAGGTGCCGGAGAGCCTGCTTGAGCGAATCCGAGCGATCGGCGGGGTGCTGAGCGCCCGGCTGATCTGAGGCTGGCTCCCACCCTCTAGAATTCGCGCATGGGCAGCTACAACCGCGCCAGCACGGGGATCTCGGGTCTCGACCGGATCTTCGACGGACTGCGGTTGGGCGACAACGTGGTCTGGCAGGTAGACAGCCTCAGCCAATACCGCAAGCTGGTGCAGCCGTATGTCGAGCGGGCGCGTGCCGAGGGTCGCCAGTTGATCTACGTCCGGTTCGGCCATCACGACTCGTTGATCGAAGACCTGACTGGTGTCGACATGCACCGGCTGGACGCGTCACTGGGGTTCGAGCACTTCGCGTCTGAAGTACACAAGATGCTCACCGACAACGGCTTCGGCGCCTTCTACGTCTTCGACTCGCTGACCTCACTGCTCTACACCTGGCGCTCCGATCTGGCCGTCGGCAACTTCTTCCGGGTCACCTGCCCGTACCTGTTCGAGCTGGACACCGTCGCCTACTTCGGGTTGATCCGCCGTGAGCACACCTTCGCCACCTTGGCGATGATCCGAGACACCACGCAGCTCCTGCTCGACGTCTATCTGATCGGAGGCGAGACCTACGTCCACCCGTTAAAGGTTTGGCTACGTCATTCACCGACGATGTTCTTCCCGCACCTGCTCAGCGGCACCGAGGCGAACCCAATCACCAGTTCCGAGGCCACCGCCCGGCTGTTCGCGTCCGCCTCGTTGCGGGTCGATCCGCCCGACCACTGGCATCGGGTGGTGCGACGGGGCTGGGACGCGCTGGACAGCCTCGACGACACCACTCAACGGGCGGCCGCCGATGAACTGATCGACATGTTCATCGGACGTGAGGGCCGGGTTGTCGAACTGTGCCGCAGGCACCTGACTCTGGCCGATCTGCTGACCCTGGCCACCCGCGAAATCGGCACCGGCTACATAGGCGGCAAGTCAGTCGGCATGCTGGTGGCTCGCGCGATCTTGGAGCACGACACCGAAAACCGGTTCAACGCGAGCATGGAGCAGCACGACTCCTATTTTCTCGGCAGCGACCTGTTCTACACCTTCGTCATCGCCAATGGCTGGTGGAAACTGTGGGCCCAGCAGAAGAACCCCGACTCCTACTTCACCGCGGGCGCGTCGCTGCATCGTAAGCTGGCGACCGGACGCTTCCCACCCGCGGTTCGCGAGCAGTTCCTGAGCATGCTGGAATACTTTGGCCAGTCCCCGATCATCGTGCGCTCCAGTTCGCTGCTGGAGGACAACTTCGGCAATGCCTTCGCCGGCAAGTACGAGTCGGTTTTCTGCGCCAATCAGGGCACCCCGGAGGAGCGCCTGCACGCCCTTGAGAACGCCGTGCGGACCGTCTACGCATCGGTGATGAGCAATGACGCCCTGGAGTACCGGCGCAAGCGCGGCCTGGACCGCTCCGACGAACAGATGGCCATCTTGGTGCAACGGGTCAGCGGTGACCACCATGGTGGGTTGTTCTTCCCACACGCGGCTGGCGTCGGCAACTCGCACAACCTCTATGTCTGGGATCCGGAGATCGATCCAGACGCCGGCATGCTGCGCCTTGTCTTCGGCCTGGGCACCCGCGCGGTCGAACGGACGATCACCGACTACGCGAAGCTGGTCACCCTCGACAAGCCAACACGGAAGGTGGACGGCGGCGATGCGGCCCGACACAGCCAGCGCTACGTCGACGTGCTCGATCTAGCGACCAATTCGCAGCAGACCAAGCCGCTCGCAGAGGTGCGCGACCTCGACATCAAGGCGGATTGGGATCTGTTCTTGTCCACCGACGGCGACACTCTGCGTTGGTTACGGGAGCGCAACCGCCGGATCAGCCAGGTGCCCAAGGTGCTCGACTTCAACGGTCTGATCACCGGCACCGACTTCGCGTCCTTGATGCGCGACATCTTGGCGGCGTTAAGTTCCGCCTACGACCACCCGGTAGACATCGAGTACACCGTGAACATCAATGATCGCGGCCAGCCGCGCATCAATCTGGTGCAATGCCGGCCACTCCAGACTAGGGGCCTCGGCGAGGCCGTCGCGATGCCGGACAACCCCGATCCGGCGCGCACTCTGCTTCGCGCGACCGGAAATTTCATGGGCGGCAACGTCCGGCTGCCGCTGGAGTACATCGTGACGGTGCGTCCGGCCGCCTACCTGGCGCTCAGCCAGCAGGAACGCTACGCGGTGGCGCGCGGCATGGGGGTGCTGAACAAGGCGCTGCACGACAAGTCGTTCATGATCATGGCGCCGGGACGCTGGGGCACGACCACTCCGTCTCTGGGTATCCCGGTGCATTTCAGCGAGATCAGCAACGCCGCGGTGATGGCGGAATTCACCTACCCGGACGGCGGTTTCATCCCGGAACTGAGCCAGGGCAGCCACTTCTTCCAGGATCTGGTCGAATCGGGCATCTTCTACCTCGCCATCTTCGATCGCCAGCCGCACGTCACGTTCAAACCCGAACTGGTAGTGGCGCGCCCCAACCGGCTGACCGAACTAGTACCCGAGTTGCATGACCTGGTCGAGGTACTGCATGTGGCCAGCTTCGACTCGATGGTCTTGTACTCCGATATCGCCAGCCAACAGGTCATCATCTGCTGAGCCTCGCGGCAATCCGTCGGATGGGCGGGTGGGAACCACCGTTAGGCCGTATCTTCGAAGTGTGACCAACAAGAGCGTTTATATCGCCGCGCCGGAAGGCCGCGTGGGCAAGTCCATCATCGCGCTCGGCCTGATCGAGGCCCTGAGCCGCCAGGTCAAGTCGGTTGGCATCTTCCGCCCGATGGTCAGCGACGACCACGACGAAGTTGCCATCGCCTTGCTGACCCACACCGGCATCGACCAAACGTACGACGAGGCCGTCGGGCTGATCACCGCCGACGCGGTGACCGATCCCGAACGGGCCCTCACCCAGATCATCGAACAGTACGGGGCTCTACAGGATCGTTTCGACGCGCTGGTGGTGATCGGCAGCGATTACGACGACCTGGCCTCGCCCACCGAATTGGAGTACAACGCGCGTATCGCGGCGAACCTGAATGCCCCCGTGCTGCTGGTGGTCGGTGGCCGCGACCGCACCCCAGACGAGGTCGTCGCATCCGCCGAGCACGCCATCCGCAGCTTCGAAGAACAGCATGACCGAGTTATCGGCGTGGTCGCGAACCGCGTCATCCCCCAAGACGTTGACACGGTGGCCGAACGGCTGGCCGAGTTGGGGCTGGGCGTCAGCGCGGCGCTGCCGGAAAGCGCGGTGCTGGCCGCGCGAAGCGTCCGCGAGCAGTTCGACCGGCTCGGCGCCAAGCTGTGGCGCGGTGACGATACCATGCTCGACCGCGAATCCCTCAGCACGGTGGTTGCCGGCATGACGCTGCCGAACGTGCTGACCAGGCTTGAGCCCGAATGCACACTAGTGGTGCCCTCCGACCGTGCCGACCTGCTGCCCGGCCTGCTGTTGGCGCAGGCCTCCGACACCTTCCCCGACATCGCCGCCATCTTCCTGGTCGGCGGCTACGAGATCCCCGCCTCGATCGGCAAGCTGGTAGACGGCCTCGAAATCGACGTCCCGATCGGCACGGTGAGCACCGGCACATTCGTGACCGCGTCCAAGCTGCACGATCTGAAGGCCACTATGTTGAGTTCACCGCGGAAGTATGCCGAGGGACTGCGGATCTTCCAGGAGCGGGTGGACGAGCAGGCCATGGTGGCAGCGCTCGACATGGCACGCGCCCAACTGCGCACCCCACGCATGTTCGAGTATCAGATCATGCAGAAGGCCCGGGCCGACAAGAAGACCATCGTGCTGCCCGAGTCGGAGGACCCGCGAATCCTGGAGGCCACCTCTATTCTGCTGCGCCGTGGCGTCGCCAACCTGGTGCTGCTCGGCGAGGAGGCGAAGGTCAGGGCGGACGCCGCGCGGCTGGGCTTCGACGTCACCGGTGCCCACATCCAGTCCATGTACGACCCGGAACTGGTAGAACGCTTCGCCGCGAAGTACGCCGAGCTGCGCGCCAAGAAGGGCGTCACCATCGAACAGGCTCGTCAGAAGATGACCGACCCGTCCTACTTCGGGACCATGATGGTCCACCTCGGGCTCGCCGACGGGATGGTCTCGGGCGCGACCCACACCACCGCGAACACCATCCGCCCAGCGTTGGAGTTCATCAAGACCAAGCCTGGAGTGAAGGTGGTTTCCGGTTCGTTCCTGATGTGCATGCCAGATGAGGTGCTGGTCTTCGCTGACTGCGCGGTCAACCCGAACCCTACGCCCGAGCAGCTAGCCGACATCGCCATCAGCTCGGTCGCCACCGCAAAGGCGTTCGATATCGAGCCTCGCGTCGCGATGCTGTCGTACTCGACCGGGGCCTCCGGTGCCGGTGAGGACGTGGACGCGGTAAAGTCGGCAACCGAGATGGTGCGGGCGACCGACCCAGACTTTGCGGTTGACGGCCCTATCCAGTTCGACGCGGCGATGGATCCGACGGTCGGCAAGTCGAAGATGCCCGACTCGCAGGTGGCCGGCCAGGCGACGGTCTTCATCTTCCCCGACCTGAACACCGGCAACAACACATATAAGGCCGTGCAGCGCACCGCCGGCGCGGTCGCGGTCGGCCCGGTGCTGCAGGGCCTGAACAAGCCGGTCAATGACCTGTCGCGGGGCGCCCTGGTGGCCGATATCGTCAACACCGTGGCGATCACCGCGATCCAGGCGCAAGCCGACAGCTGACCAGCACGAACCCATCAGGGACGTCGGACGCTTTGTCCGGCGTCCCTGTTCATGCCGCCCGGCTTGCTGGAGGCGTCGTTATCAAATCGGTATGCGCCGCTGCCCTGATGCGCTTGCACAAGGGACGTTGCGTGCGTCATGCTTGGCGCACGAGCCTACGGAAACGTTTCCCGGAATCGTTTCCTGTACGCATCAGGCTTGCCCGGGTGTCATGCCCGGCAAACACCCAGCAGTCCAAAGGAGGACCACGAGAATGAAGCCAAGCAAGCGGATCCTGGGGGCCGTTGCTGCAGTGGCAGCGCTGTCCCTGATGGCCGGATGTGGTGGCGGTGGATCGACCGGCAGCAGTGACGAATCGTCGGGAGCCAGCGGGGGTCAGGTCTACTACCTGAGCTTCAAGCCCGAGCAGGACGCCGCCTGGCAGGCGGTCGCCGCGCAGTACACCGAGCAGACCGGCACCCCGGTGAGGATCGTTACTGCGGCCCAGGGCACCTACGAGCAGACACTCAAGGCCGAGATGGCCAAGTCTGACGCCCCGACGCTCTTCCAGATCAACGGCCCGGTGGGGGGCGCGGTCTGGAAGGATTACGCACTCGACCTGTCCGACACCGACTTCTACAACGCGCTACTCGACAAGTCGATGGCGGTCGAGATGGACGGCAACGTGATTGGCGTGCCCTATGTCGTCGAGGGCTACGGCATCATCTACAACCAGGCCATCATGGACAAGTACTTCGCCACCTCCGGGGCCAAGGCCGCCTCGGTCGACGAGATCAACACCTTCGCCAAGCTGAAGGAAGTCACCGACGACATGCAGGCGAAGAAGGACGAACTGGGCATCAAGGGTGTCTTTGCGGCCACCTCAATGAAGCCCGGTGATGCGTGGCGTTGGGACACCCACCTCGCTAACCTGCCGATCTTCTACGAGTACCGCGACAACAACGTCACCGACATGGCCGAGGTCAGCTTCAAATACAACAAGGAATACCAGCAGATCTTCGACCTCTACTTGACCAACTCCACCATCGACCCGAAGCTGACCCCCTCGAAGGCGGTCACCGACTCGATGGCCGAGTTCGCCCTCGGCGAGGCGGCCATGGTGCAGAACGGCAACTGGGCCTGGGGTCAGGTCGCCGATGTCGCGGGCAACACCGTGACCGAGGAGAACATCAAGATGATGCCGATCTACATCGGCGTCGACGGTGAAGAGAAGCAATCCATCGCGGTTGGTACCGAGAACTTCTTCTCGGTCAACTCGAAGGCCTCCGAGGCCGACCAGCAGGCCAGCATCGACTTCGTGAACTGGCTGATCACCTCGGACGCCGGCAAGTCGGCGATGGTCAACGACCTCGGCTTCATTCCGCCGTTCAGCACCTTCAGTGCAACCGAGCAGCCGGCTGACCCGCTGGCCAAGCAGGTCGTCGCCTACATGGGCAACACCGATCTGTACAACGTCGCGTGGAACTTCACCACCTTCCCGAGCAAGGACTTCAAGAACAGCTTCGCCGACGCGCTGACTCAGTACGCGGTGGGCAACCTTGAGTGGAGCCAGGTGGTCGAGGTCTTCGTCACCGAGTGGGCTGCTGAGAAGCAGGGCTGAGCTTCGGCACCTCGGAACAGGCCGTGCTCGTCTGGCGGGTTGGACGCTCCATCGCCAACCAACCCGCCGGGCGAACCGGCTCCCCTTGTCGGAGTTCACAGACCACCGGTCGCACCCGCGTCCCATTGAAGCGAGTCATTCATGATCAAGTCATTGCGCAGGCTGGCCCTCGTCTTCACCGGCCCAACGATCATCGCGTTTGCGATCGCGTTCGCGGTGCCGTTCCTGGTCGGCCTGTATCTGTCCTTCTGCGAGTTCACCACGGTGACCAACGCCACCTGGGTTGGCTTCGACAACTACGTCCGGGCATTCTCCCCGCGTGAACGGTTCCTGAGCTCGCTCGGTTTCACCGCGTTGGTCACCGCCATCGCGGTACTCACCGTTAACCTGTTCGCCTTCACCGTGGCGTACCTGCTCACCCGCAAACTGCGTGGCACCAACTTCTTCCGGACCGTCTTCTTCATGCCCAACCTGATCGGCGGCATCGTTCTCGGCTACACCTGGCAGACCATCATCAATGCGGTCTTGGTGCAATACCAGACAACGTTGATCAGCGACGCCAAGTACGGCTTCATCGGCCTGGTCCTGCTGCTCAACTGGCAGATGATCGGCTACATGATGATCATCTACATCGCTGGACTGCAGAATGTGCCGGGCGAGTTGATTGAGGCGGCCGCGATCGACGGCGCCGACAAGTGGCAGACCCTGCGCCATGTCACGATCCCGATGGTCATGCCCTCTATCACCATCTGCCTGTTCCTCACCCTCAGCAGTTCATTCAAGCTCTTCGACGCGAACCTGGCGCTCACCAACGGCGCCCCGATGCGCCAGACCGAAATGGTCGCGCTGAACATCGTCAACACCTTCTTCACCCGGGTAGGTGTAGAGGGCGTCGGCCAGGCGAAAGCCATGGTCTTCTTCCTGCTGGTCAGCGGGTTGGCGTTCCTCCAACTCCGCGCCACCCGCCGACAGGAGGTTGAGCAGTGAGCACATCCCAGCACACCGGCGACGCGGTCGTCGCCGCCGCCAAGTCGGCCAAGCATCGCGACCAGCAGACCCGACCCGGCCAGTTCATCACCTATGCCGTGTTGGCGCTCCTCACATTGGTCTTCATCGGCCCACTGCTGTTCATCCTGATGAACTCGTTCAAGGGACGATTCTTCATTTCGGACGCCCCGTTCGCCTTGCCGCTCGGCGATTACTTCGTCGGGTTGACCAACTACACCAGCGGCCTGGCGAGGACGAACTTCTTCAACGCGATGGGTTGGTCGTTCGTCATAACCGTCGGCGCCGTCGCGGTGATCGTCTTCTTCACCGCGATGACGGCCTACTACATCACCCGAGTCAAGGCGTGGTGGACCAACGCCCTGTACCTGATCTTCGTCTTCTCGATGGTCGTGCCTTTCCAGGCGGTCATGTTCCCCACGGTCAAGATCGCCGACATGCTGGGCTTGTCCAACCCGCTCGGCATGATCGTGCTCTACCTGGGTTTCGGTGCCGGGTTGTCGGTCTTCATCTTCTCGGGTTTCGTCAAGTCGATCCCACTGCAGATCGAGGAGGCTGCCACTATCGACGGTTGCAGTCCGCTGCAGACCTACTTCTACATCGTCTTCCCGATGCTGAAACCGGTGGCGATCACGGTGGCGATCCTGAACACCATGTGGGTCTGGAACGACTACCTGCTGCCCTACCTGGTGATCGGCCTGTCGACGCCGTACAAGACTATTCCGGTGGCGATCCAGATGATGGCCGGCTCCTACGGTGACAACGACATGGGCGCGATGATGGCGATGCTGGTGCTGGCGATCATCCCGATCGTTATCTTCTATTTGTCCAGTCAGAAGTACATCATTGAGGGCGTCGCCGCGGGCGCCGTGAAAGGCTGAGATGTCGCGCCGAAGAAGGTCCGGGATCCTGATGCCGGTCTTCTCCTTGCCTGGTGACTGGGGCATCGGCTGTTTCTCCCGCCACGCCGAACGGTTCATTGAGCAACTGGCTGAAGCCGGGCAAACCATCTGGCAGATCCTGCCGCTGGGACCGACTGGCTTCGGCGACTCGCCGTATCAGAGCTTCTCGACCTTCGCGGGCAACCCGTACTTCATCGACCTCGACCTACTCTTCGATCAAGGGTTGCTGACCCGCGCCGAGTTGCTGGAACTCGACTGGGGTGCCGACGCCACCCGGGTGAACTACGGGAAGCTGCACGAGTCCCGCGAGCATGCGCTGCGGCTTGCGCACTCGCGGGCCGTCCAGTCGGCCGACGAGCCCGATTACCGCCGCTTTGTTGCGGCCGCGTCCGACTGGCTGGACGAGTATGTGCTGTTCATGACGATCAAGCAGGACCAGGGCCAACGGGCATGGACTCAATGGCCTGCTGCCCTGCGTCGCCGAGACCCAGCAGCGCTTGAGCAAGTCCGCGACCGGTGTGCCGACGAACTGGCCTTCCACCAGTGGGTGCAGTGGCAGTTCAGCGAGCAATGGCAGCGACTGCACACCACCGCCACGAATGCAGGCATCCAGGTGCTTGGTGACTTGCCCATCTACGTGGCGATGGACTCGGCCGATACCTGGTCCCATCCTGAACTGTTCGACTTGGACGACGACATGGTGCCCCGCGAGGTGGCCGGGGTGCCGCCGGACGGGTTCTCACCAACCGGCCAACTGTGGGGCAATCCTCTCTACGACTGGCCGGTCCACAAGGCCACGCATTTCGCCTGGTGGATCTCACGCTTGCGGCATCAGTTCGACTTGGTCGACATCTTGCGCCTCGATCACTTCCGCGGGCTGGAGTCGTACTACGCAGTGCGGTACGGCGCCCCGGACGCCAGCCACGGACGCTGGTTGCCGGGTCCGGGGTTGGACTTCTTCACGCAAGTCGAGGCCGGGCTGGCCGGGTTGCCGCTGGTGGCTGAAGATCTTGGTTACCTGACCGACGCAGTGCGGACGCTGCGCCGGTCGGCGGGTCTGCCGGGAATGCAGGTCATCCAGTTTGCCTTCGACTCACGGGAGCGCTCAGAGTACTGGCCGCACAACTTCGAACGCGACTCCGTCGTCTACACCGGCACCCATGACAACCCGACCCTGCAGCAATGGCTAGCCGGCTTGCCACCGGCCGACCTGGAGTGCGCCCACAGCTACCTCAACAACTGGTGGACCCCGCCCGATCAACTGCACTGGGACTTCATCGTCGAGGCACTGCGTTCGGTGGCCGACACCTGCATCATCCCGATGCCCGACTATCTGGGGCTGGGCGCCGAGGGTCGCATAAACACCCCATCGACGTCGCAAGGCAACTGGAGTTGGCGGATGACCACCGATGCCTTCACCCCTGACCTGATCACCCGCATCGCCCGCCTGACTCGCCTGATGGAGCGGTCCGTCGCATGACAGATCCAGAGCCAACGGTTGGGCGCCGCGTGACGATCAAGGATGTCGCACGGGCTGCGGGCGTGGGGGTAGTCTCGGTCTCCCGCGCCCTGAACGACCAGCCGGGTGTCTCCAACGAAACCCGGGAACGCATCCGCGAGACCGCCCGAAGCCTCGGTTACCGCCCCAACCGGCACGCCCGCTTTCTCAAGCTGTCCAGTTCCCGCTCGATTGCGTTGATGATGAAGGGCATCGACAACCCGTTCTTTCAGCAGATGCTGGAGACGGTGGAGAACGCCGCGCGGGAGCGCGACTACCTGCTCAGTGTGATCAAGGTGCCGCACTACGCCGACGAAGTCGATGAGGCGATCATGCTCGTCGACGAGGAAGCGGTGGCTGGCCTGATCTTCCTGGGCGGCAACTTCACCCACCAGCCGGGCGACCTAGCCAGGTTGCAGGTGCCGTTCGTGTTGTCCACCATCGGGCAGTTGGAGGGCATCGACCCCGGCAGTTACTCCTCCGTCGCCGTCGACGACTTCGCCGAATCCCGCCGGGCCACGCAGTACCTGCTCGGCTTGGGGCACCGGCGGATCGCCCTGCTGGGGGTTGGCCTGCGCGACAGTTCGGTCGGCATGCTGCGTCGCCGCGGATACCAGGCTGCCCTGGCGGACGCCGGGTCACCGAGCGATGACGGACTGGTGCGAGGACTTGACCTGAACGGCCGTAGCCCGTACAGCTTCGAGTATGGCTACCAGCTGATGACCCGGCTGCTGGCCGAGCGTCCCGATGTCACCGGGATCTTCGCGGTGGCCGACGTGATTGCGATCGGTGCATTGAAGGCCGCCCTCGACCACGGGCTGCGGGTGCCTCAGGATCTGTCCATCGTCGGTTTCGACGGCATCCAGGTGGGTCAGTACGTGCATCCCTCACTGACGACCCTGGTGCAGCCAGCACTAGAGATCGCCGAGCTGACCTGCCAGATCCTGTTCGACAGCATATCCGGTGCCCCGGCCCGCCAGGAGTTGCTGCAAGGCGAGCTCCGGTTAGGCGGCACCGCCGGCCCGCCACGTCGAGGTGACCTGGTAGGGCCGCGATGAAGAGCTGGTACTCCGATTCGCGATTCTTCCAAGCCCTCGAGATGGCGGTCGACCTCGTGGTCTTGAATCTGGCGATGGTGGTTGCCGGACTGCCGGTAGTCACAGGTGGCGCCGCGCTGGTGGCCGGTCTGCTGGTCTGCCTGCGCATGGTCGGCGGCGACAACGTACGCCCGATCCGGGGTTTCCTGGCCGCGTTCCGCCGCGCGTTCCTGCCCGCAACGCTGGCCTGGTTGGCCGGGCTCGGCTTGACCGGCCTGCTGGTCTGGGAGTGGATGATAGCCAGTCAGGTGGTCTCGACGACGCTCGCCGTGGTGGCCCGCGGCGTCGTCCTGCTGGCTGGGCTGTTGCTGGGGTTGGTCGCTGTTTGGTTCTGGCCGTTGCTGGCCCGCCGGGTTCTGCAAGATGAGCCGATCGGCCTGGGTGAGTTGGTCGCGCTGCTGCAGACCGCGCTGCTGGCTGGCTTGCAGCACCTGCCGCGCTCGCTGGCGGCGCTGCTGATCGTCCTTGTCCCGCCTGTGTTCGGGCTGGTCTCGGCCGAAATCGGCGCCCGACTGCTGCTCTGGTTCCTGGTCATCGGCTGTGGGCTGGCGGCCTATCTGGTTGTGCTGGTGCTGCGCGTCCCGGTCGGTATCCGAGCGGTGCCGTCCGAGCACGAATAGTGGCGGTCCGGCGCCGTCTCAGCCCCAGGCTGCCGCAAGCAACCCGATCGCTAGGTTCGCCGGATAGCCCAGCACGATCACCACCGACAACACCGACGCCAGCGCGGTCGCGCCGATGCCCAGCCGACGCCAGAGCCGGCCCAGCCGCACCGCGGTGGTCTGCAATCCGACTGCGACCGCAGCCAATGCCCCGACCAATACCGGCTGGCCGGCCAAGCCGAACGGGTCGATGGCCCACGGCTCCGCTTGCAGCGCGAGCTGGCTATACAGCCCGGCGAGGGCGGCCCCGCCCGATCTGAAGACCAGCGCGCTGATGCCGCTGGTCACCCCGAGCGCTACCAGCCAGCTGGTCGCCAGTACCAACGCGCGTACCGGATCTGGCTGGGCTGGCGCCCGGTCGGCCACCGCGCGTTCCAGCAGCCCATGCAGCAACCCGCCGACAGCCCAACCCGTGCCGTAAGCGGCTGGCAACACGGCACACTGGGCAGCCGTGATGGGCGACCCGGACGCCAACGTCTGACCCCAGACGCCGAGACCGATCGCGAGCCCGACTCCGGCCCCTAATCGCCGCAGTCCGCCGCGAGGATCGTCGGCGAACCAGTCAACCACGCCCGCCAGCGACAGCGAGACCGCGCAGACCCCGAGGACAACGGCGGCCACCTGCAGCCCGGCAGCCGGGCTAGCCCCCGGGATAGCCACCAAGGCGGCACAGATGAGCGCGTAACCCAAGCTGAGGGCGCCGCGTCCCCACAGCTGGGTGCGCAGTCTGGTAGCCCGGACGCGTCGCCGTGCCTGCCGTTGCTGACGTGCCCACTGCTTGCGCTCCTCCTGCTCGCGGCGTGCCAGTGCGGTGGTGCTGCGAATCACTTCGGCGATCACCGGCTCGGCGGCCACCACTAAGCCCCACTGTTCGCCCGTGGCGTTGATCACTTGGTCTACCAACCGGTCTGACCAAGCCAGCTGTCCGGTCGGCGCCTGTTTGGCGGTCGCCGCCGCCGCGCGGATGATCTCACGACCGTCGGCTTGGCCCAGCGCCACCGCGTAGCTCTCGGCGAGCCGGGCCCGGTCGTTCTCCTCGATCAATTGCTGCAACCTCCCCGCGCCGAAACGTCCCCAGACCTCATAGGTTTGCAGCCACCACCGGTGCAATGCTTGGTCGGCCCGGGCTAGTCGCTCGGCGTCGCCGCCCTCCAGCACCGCGGCTGCCGCGCGCAGGGCCCGTTCGTAACGGGCATGCATCAGCCAGTCGTGGGCGACCGCAACCTGACCGCTGGCACCCGGGCGCCAGCGCTGGGCCGCACGGATGGTCGCGTCCAGGGACTTTCGGTCGAGACCGCGACCGCGGTAGTCGAGCGGGGCTTGTGGGTCGAGTGCCCCTTGCAGTCGCACCCAGCGAGCACCGACGCTGTCCTCTAACTGCATGGCACGCAGGGCGCCGGCTCCTTCGGGTATGCCACGCAACCACGCAGCCAGTTGCTGATCGATCTCGCCGCCGAGGTGCCGGGCGATTTCGTCCCAGTCGCTCCGCAACGCCGCCACCAATTCGCGTCCATTGACCACCCGATGACCGTTGATGACGTAGCCGACCGG
Source organism: Brooklawnia sp. (assembly GCA_012517115.1). Taxonomy (GTDB): domain Bacteria; phylum Actinomycetota; class Actinomycetes; order Propionibacteriales; family Propionibacteriaceae; genus Brooklawnia. The sequence goes on from JAAYVP010000199.1 coordinate 23,988, forward strand.
TCGCTGGTCGGATACACGGCGTAGCGACGCGAGCGGTACCGTCCGGACCACGGGCGGATCGTGGCCGGCCAGCCAATCACGCACTTGCGTCTCACCCCAACGGTCAGCGGGTTGGTAGGCGAGCAGGCCGTCCACCAGGTTTCGCCAGCGTCGGTCCTCGATGGCCTCCGTGGTGTACCGGCCGTCCACGATGATGGCGCGTTGCTCCTTATCAGATGGCATAGTGCCGTCCGTGCCTGCTAGCAGGTGGCGCCCGCTGACCAGCTGATGCATGATGGCGCCCAACGCCCACCAGTCGATCGGTCTGGCCACTTGGCCCTTGGTGTGCACCTCGGGCGCCGCCCACGGCCAGGACGCCGCCACCGTCTGCATCAACACCGTGCTGACCTGGTCGGCGGCCACCCCAAAATCGGTCAGCACCAGGTCGAGTTGGGG
>JAAYVP010000200.1 GCA_012517115.1 Brooklawnia sp.
AACTCCTGGGGGCTGACGGCAGGCACATCCACGTGCCCGACGACCTGGGAACCGACGCCGAGGTGGCGTTGGCCGCCACCGCCGAACAGCAACTAGAGGGCGTAGTGGCCAAGCAGTCCGGCAGCATCTACCAGCCTGGCAGGCGCGGTCGCACCTGGGTGAAGATCAAGAACACGCTCAGCCGCGATGTCGTGGTCGTCGGCTGGGCGCCGGGCGAGAACGCACGTGCCCAGACCATAGGCTCGCTGCTGATCGCAGTGCCCGATGGCCCCGAACTCGTCTATGCAGGGCGGGTCGGCACCGGGTTCACCGAGCAGGCCCTTCGCGAAGCACGCGAATTGCTGGCCGAGATCGAGGTCAGCGAGCCACCGGTGCCGGGCGTGCCGGCGTTGGACGCCCAAGGCGTGCACTGGGTCGAGCCAGTACTGGCCGGTGAGGTCACTTACGCTGCTCTCACGCGGAGCGGTCGGCTGCGGCACCCGGTTTGGCAGGGCTGGCGTCCTTGGCAAACTCCCAACGACATCCGATGAAGCAAGCCCGGGCAAGTAGTGGGGGTTACCCGCACAATGAGCTCTAGGGATGTCGATCTGTGGGGGGAATTGGGTAATCGTCGCCCAACGCCTGCGCGATGCGACGTCTCATTGGAGGATGGACGTTACTTCGAATTCACCGGGGAAGGGGCCTTGCGATGAGTGAGTTCTATCTGGGTATTGATGTCGGGACCGGCGGATGCCGCGTCGGCATTTATGACGACACCGGGAAACCCCTCGCGTTCAAGGACTCCCCGCTGGAGTCGTACTACCCCAAGTCCGGCTGGGTTGAGCAGGATGTCGACGAGTGGTGGCAGGCCCTGGTTTCGTCGGTGCGTGGGGCGGTCGAGAAGGCCGGGATTCGGCCTGAAGAAGTGGCCGGAATCGGCTATGACGTCACATCGGCGAGCCTGGTCGCCGTCGATGCCGAGCTACGTCCGCTGCGCCGATCGATCATGTGGGCCGATGTCCGCGCCAGTGAGCAGGCTCAGCGCGGTGCCGCGATCGACCACTGGGCTCGGCTCTACAACGGCGGCGGCAAGGACGCACCATCCGCGGAGTGGTTCTTGTACAAGGCGGTTTGGCTGAAGGAGAACGAGCCGCAGGTTTGGGCCGACAGCGCGTGGCTGTTGGACGCGCCCGACTGGCTTGGTCTGCGTTTGACCGGCGAGGCAGTCATCAACATCACCTCAGCGGCATTGAAGATGCACCATAACAACGACTACGGGGGCTTCCCGCTCGACTTCTACGAGCAGGTAGGCGCCGAGGGCCTGATGGCGAAGATGCCCAGCCAGGTCCGGGCGCTGGGCGAGCGGCTCGGTGGCCTTTCCGCTGCGGCCGCCGAAGAACTCGGGCTTCCGGCGGGCATTCCGGTTGGAGTCGGGACGATCGACGCCGAGGCCGGCATGATCGGGATGGACGTCATGGCGCCCGGCAAGATGGCGCTCATTACCGGGTCCAGCAACCCACTGCTGGCGCAAAGCGCCGAGCCCATCTTCGCGCCCGGGCTGGTCGGCGCGCACACCGACGCCCTGTTGCCTGGCCAGTACACAGTCGAGGCGTCGCAGTCGGCTACCGGATCGGTGATGCGCTGGTTCCTTCAGACAGCGGCTCAAGATCTCTTGGCAGCGGCGAAGAACGGTGGTCCGTCCGCCTGGGATGTGCTCAACGAGCAGTCCAAAGACCTCCCACCCGGCTCGGAGGGTCTGCTGGTCACCGAGTACTTCCAGGGCAATCGCAGCCCGTACAGCGACCCGTTGGTGCGCGGCACGTTCACCGGCCTCGATTTGCATCATCGCCGTGAGCACTTGTATCGCGCCATTCAAGAGGCCACCTGTTACGGCTTGGAGGCCAATCTCCGAACGCTGCGGGAGCACGGCCTGCAGCCGGACTCGATAATCGCTTGCGGGGGTGCTTTGTCTAGCCCGTCATGGATGCAGATGCATGCCGATGTCACTGGCGTCGACATCGTCATCACCGAAGTTCAAGACGGCCCCACCCTGGGCTCGGCGATGATGGGTGCGGTGGCGGCCGGACGCTTCGCAGACCTCCGCGAAGCAGCCGCTGCGATGGTGCACGAGGCTCACGTCTACCGGCCAGATGCCGCACGACACCAGGAGTACCGGTTCTGGGTGGAGCAGTACCTTCAGTTGTATCCGGCGTTGAAAGACATCCAGCACAAAGTCCACCACCACCTCGCCGACTGATCGAGCCGACGGAGCGAAAGGAAGATCCATGAACGACGCCGTGGCCAAGGCACTTCAGCACACCGAGACCACCAGGGTGGTCGAGGTCGGACGAGGGGTGCTGGTCAACTCCGGACGGATTATCAACGAATTACTCATCGACGAGGCCAAGCCCGGGTTGCTGGTGGCCGACGAACGCACCTGGAAGGCCGCGGGGGCGGCCGTGTATGAGTCGCTGCGTGCCGTCGGTGCGAAGCTGGAGGAGCCGATGATCTTCCCCGGCACACCTACCTTGTACGCCGCCTACGAGCACGCCGAGGAAATCCGCGAACGGCTGCGCGACTGCGGCGCGCTCGGCGTGGCGATTGGTTCCGGGACACTGAACGACTTAGTGAAGTTGGCGTCGGGGGAACTGAATCAACCCTACGCGGTGGTCGGTACTGCGGCCTCAATGGACGGCTACACCGGCTTCGGAGCGCCGATGACGCGTGACGGGCTGAAGATCACCATGCCGTGCCCAGCCCCCCGGATGGTGGTATTCGACCTGGATGTCGCTGCCGCTGCCCCGGCCCCGATGGCAGCCTCCGGGTACGGCGACCTGTCGGCGAAGATCCCGGCCGGTGCGGACTGGATCCTGGCCGATGTGGTGGGGGTCGACCCCATCGACCCGCTGGCCTGGGAACTCGTCCAAGGTGGGGTTAAGGAGGCGCTGTCTCGACCCGACGAGCTCGCTGCCGGCGTCCCCGAAGCCTACGCCGGTCTGTGCAACGGCCTAGTCTTGTCGGGGCTGGCGATGCAGGTAGCTCGCGGCACCCGTCCGGCCTCAGGCGCCGAACACTACTTCAGTCACCTCTGGGAACTCGATCACCTCGGCGCAGAACTCGACCCGCCGCTCAGCCACGGCTTCAAGGTGGCGATCGGCACGCTCGCCATGACCGCCTTCTACGAGCGCTTCCTGGCACGCGATGTGGCAGCGCTGGACTTGGACGCGGTGGTCGCCGCGTGGCCGTCATGGGATGAGGTTGCGGACGACATTCGCCAGACCATGTCGGGGCCGTTGATCGACAAGGGCTTGAACGAGACGCGGGAGAAGTACGTGGACGCCGACGGGCTGCGGGAACGCCTCGGACGCTTGGTCAACGCTTGGCCGCAGACGAAGCAGCGACTGGAGGCGCAGTTGGTGCCGGCGAAGCAGTTGCAGAGCATGCTGGTCGCGGCAGGTGCACCATC
>JAAYVP010000201.1 GCA_012517115.1 Brooklawnia sp.
GCTGCCGTGGATCTTCGGTCGTCACGCCGGACTGGATGGTCTCGGCGTTTGGAAGATGTTCGACAACCTGCGACGTTCGCTGGTGCCCATCTTCTCGGTGCTGGGGCTCATCGTGACGCTCGCGGTGCCAACTTGGCAGGCTGCGGCCTGCTGGCTGGTGCTGCTGATCACGCAACAGCTGCTGCCCTCGTTGATCGGGATCGTGGCCGCCGTATTCGCCCCCACCCACGGCATGACCCGTGGCAGCAAATACCACAGCATCGGCGCTAACCTGGCGCACGCGCTGGCGCTGGCCGCGCTGAACTTCATCTTCTTAGCTCACCGGGCCTGGTCCAACGCAGACGCGATCATCCGCACTGCATGGCGGATGACGGTCTCGCACCACAACCTGTTGGAGTGGACGACCGCGGCAGCATCCGCCAGGCAGGCCACTGGGACCTTGCGTAGATTCATCCAACAGATGGCCGGGGGACTGGTGCTGCCCGCGGCGGCGCTGCTGGTGTCGGCGATCAGCGGATGGGGGCAGTTGCTCGTCGCGTTGCCGGTCGCATTTGCGTGGGTCATCGCGCCCCTAGTGGCCCAGCGCGTCAGCGCGCGTCGAGAACCGGTCGAACTGCTCGCCGATGAGGCCGACCTAGCCGAATTGCGGTTGGTGGCCCGCCGAACCTGGTGCTTCTTCGAGGCGTTCGTCAGCGCTGACCAATCGCACCTGCCACCGGACAACTACCAAGAGGATCCGGAACCGCGGCTCGCGCATCGGACCTCACCGACCAACATCGGCCTTTACTTCCTCACCGTGATCAGCGCCCGCGACTTCGGCTGGATCGGCGACTGCGAGACCGTCGAACGCCTGGAAGCCACCATGGCATCGGCCCGGAACCTCGAACACCATCACGGTCACCTGTACAACTGGTACGACACCGAGACTGGCAAGCCGTTGAGCCCCCGCTACATCTCGTCGGTCGACTCGGGTAACTACGCCGGCCATCTGTTGGTGCTGGCCAGCTTCTGCCGCAACTGGCGGGAGAACTCGCCGGCCCCAGTCGATACGAGCAACGGCCTGCGGGACGGGGTTGGGCTGCTTGAGCAGGTCGTCTCTGAATTGCCCGAAGAGCGTTGGACCGGTCTCGACCGGGCTGGTGTCCGGGCCCACGTTCAGGCCATCCGGCAGGCCCACGACGAGCTAGCGGCTGCGTCCTTGACTGTGCAGTCGCTGACCGCATTCGGCGTCAAGATCGGCGAACTGGTGGGCGTGGGCGGGCTGCCCAGCACATTGCGGCAGGTGGCGCAATCGCTGACGCGCAGTGTGAGCTCCGCCCTGCGCGACCTCTCGCTTGACGACGAGGCTCGCGACGAGCTGGCAGCCCGCTTGGCGGTTGTAGAGGCGCAGGCTCGCGAGGAGTTCCGCAACATGGACTTCGACTTCGTCTACGACCATCAGCGTCGACTCCTGTCGGTGGGCTACAACATTGAGGAGGCGAAGCTGGACGATTCCAGCTATGACCTGATGGCCTCGGAGGCTCGGCTGGGCAGCTTCGTGGCGATAGCCAAGAATGATCTACCGACCCGCCACTGGACACGGCTAGGGCGCGGCGTCACCGCCGTCGGCGGCGGCGCGGCCCTGCTCAGCTGGTCAGGGTCGATGTTCGAGTACTTGATGCCGATGCTGGTGATGCGCCAGCCCGCGACCGGGCTGCTCATCACGTCCTGTGAGCTGGCCGTGCAACGTCAGATCCAATACGCCAAGCAGGTGGGATGCCCAGTTTGGGGGATTTCGGAGGCTGGCTATTTCGCCCGTGACCCGCAAATGAACTATCAGTACTCGCCCTTCGGTGTACC
>JAAYVP010000202.1 GCA_012517115.1 Brooklawnia sp.
ATCGGGGCAGGGCTGCTGGGCGTTCTCGTGCTCGGAGCAGGCGCATGACCCTGGGCTCGTACGCGAGCGACACCGAACCGCGATCGACAGGTTCACCGGCGGTTACCGATCTGGGGCCCTGTTCGCAGAACAGACGCTGCCGCCACACGAGCTGACGCTCAGTGTGCATTGGGCTCGATCCCCCGGCGAGGATGACCCCGACATCGGCTGGGTGCCGCGTGCGCTCGTTCGAGCCCTGGGTGACTTGGACGATGGCATCATCGGCATCGGTGGCCGCACTGGATCGGGGCTGGGGCGGGTGAGCGTCCAAGGGCTTGAACTTGGCTTCATGCCTGGCATCGGCGCGGACTCTGCACCCATCGGCTTGATCAGTGGGCTGCCCGCAGGGCCAGCTGACACCGGCCTCATCAAGACTCTGTCAGTGAAGGAAACCGCAGATGCCTGATACCTGGACACTGATCGGCTGGGGCGCCCGCGACTGGGAACAGGTTTTAGAAGCCTGCGAAGACATGACTGGGGCTTGGGCCGACTACGAAGGGTTTCACACCGGGCCGCTCCCACCCGCACAGCCGCCAACCAGCCACATCTGGGCCTGGTCAGCCGATGGCACATGCCTGATGCGTGCCCGCTCCGACGCTGACCAGGTGGTGGTTGGGTGGCTAACCCGGCAGGCCACCGACAAGGTGACCGCACTAGCGCAACTGACCGAGCAAGTTGCAGTCACCATACGCCCGGCTACATCGTGGTCGACCGAAGACAGGCGGGTGACCATGCGCGGCGACGCACGACGTGACCTGAAGTGGGAAACCCTTGAGGTGGAATCCCCCGAGCCCGTCACCTTCGTGTGGGCGCAAGAACCGGCCTGAACGAGCGCGTCAATCCAGGGGCGCGGGTCGCGCCAGGTAGCGGAAACCGATGATGGTGCCCTCGCCGTCCCGGACCAGCCCGGCCGGGAAAGCGAGATCGGTTCGCTCAGGTAGCGCGTTGACCACAAGCTGCGAGACCACGAAGACGGTGCCCGGCTGCGGATCTGGCAGCCCGGTGACTTCGCCGTAGCGCATCAGCGTCAGCGGCAGATCACCTTCGGGGAACCCGCCGGCGGGTAAGTACTCCTCCGTGCACCGGGCGTTGCCTAGTTGGGGTAGGACGACCGCGTCGCCCCCATCAGGACGATAGGTCAGTTCGAGATGCGGGGTGTAGTTGGCCAGGTTGGTCATGCGGCTTCCGTTCGCTTGTCTGTGGTCGTACGTGGGTTTCGAGTGGTCGCGAGGCTCCTCGGTTGACGCCTCCCCACCGCACTGCGGACAGGGATGTTCGATCAACCTCATGAGAGCCTCGGTGCCGTCGTCACTTGCCGGGAACCGTCCAAGAGCCTCGACCGCGATCTCACTGCCGCGCACCTTGGCTTCGGGGTGTGGGAAGTAGAAGTCAGCCCGATCAGACGCCGCGGCGACGGGACGTGACACGATGTAGGCCCGGCCCGGTATCGCTGGTGGTTGGCGCACCACCGGCGTTGGCGTCACCTCGAAGACGGGGATCGTGACGCCGTCGTGGCTGATCTCGTCTTTCTCTTCGGTCAGCTCACCGACCAGCGGCTCGATTACTGGGTCCGCGGCCGCCCACCGTTGGACGAGTGACCCGTTTCGATATAGGTGCACGGCCTGCGAGGTGAGGTTGACCAACTCGGTCACCGGTGTTCGCTCCCACGACCAACGGCGCTGCGGGAAGACCTCGGTGATCGGACCTCCGGGCTCCCCCGACTGCACCCGAATGACCGGGTAGTAGCGCTTGGCCCCGGTCGTCCAATCACGACCCCACTCGTACAGGACGCAGTTCACCGTGTTCATGCGGCGCCCACACAACGCAGTCAGAGAGGTGGGCAGGCTGCTGGCGATGTGCACTTCAGCGTCGTACTCGACAGCCCACTGGCGGAGGCGAGCCGTGATCTCCTGGGCCAGCGCCTGGCCCTCGCTTGACGGGATCGGCGGCACCCTCTCGCCAGGCGCGGGCGGCGTTAGCGGATCGACGCTGATGACAAACGCGGCGCGACAGTTGGTCAGCGATTCCACCAACGAGGTGAACGCGCTTTGGCGGGCCAGGTTGGCGTATTGCAGCAGTACCGCCACCCGAGTGGGCCCAGAGGCGGCCCGGTCACCCGCAGCCATCGATGCGACGCGCAGACCAAAGGTGCGCGACCCCTGCGGCGTCCGACTGTTCTCTGACCAGATGTTGTTGGAAAGGTCTACCGACGTGAATGTGTCAACGCCGGTGCGAGTGGTCGGTAGCGCGGCCGCCAAGGCCCAGCCGATACTGAAATGACCACCACCGGTTTGGGTGACGCGCTTCACCCCGGCTGAGTAGATGGCGTCCACGATCAGCGGCAGCGTCTGTTGCAGGCAGCGATACCCCAGCTCCTGTGGGACACCGGTGAACTTGTCGAGTCGTAGGCGGATCATCAAGTCGTGCTCGGCACCGACGAGCGTTGGTCCGGAGAACCGGCTGTAGGAATCAGGGACGGGACGGCTCTGCGTCTGGATGTTGATCTCGTTGTC
>JAAYVP010000203.1 GCA_012517115.1 Brooklawnia sp.
GGCCAAGAACTACAAGAACGACAACGACTCGACGTTCCGGTTGTTCTACGACACGGTCAAGGGCGGTGACTACCGCGCCCGCGAGACCAACGTCTACCGCTTGGCCGAGGTGTCCGCGAACATCATCGACCAATGTGTGGCGCAGGGTGTTCCGTTCGCACGTGAATACGGCGGACTGCTTGACACCCGCTCGTTCGGTGGCGTCCAGGTGCAGCGCACCTTCTACGCCCGTGGCCAGACCGGGCAGCAGCTGCTGATCGGCGCGTACCAGGCTCTGGAACGCCAGGTGGCCGAGGGCACGGTGAAGATGTACACCCGCCACGAGATGCTTGAGTTGATCGTCAAGGACGGCCGAGCCCGAGGCATCGTCGCCCGCGACATGGTGACCGGTCAGGTTGAGGCGTACACCGCCGATGCGGTCGTACTGGCCACCGGTGGCTACGGCAACGTCTTCTTCCTGTCCACCAACGCCATGGGTTGCAACGTGACCGCCGGTTGGCGGGCGCACCGCAAGGGCGCCTATTTCGGCAACCCCTGCTTCACCCAGATCCACCCGACCTGCATCCCGGTGCACGGCGACAACCAGTCGAAACTGACTCTGATGTCGGAGTCGCTGCGCAACGACGGACGCATCTGGGTGCCGAAGAAGGCCGAGGACTGCGATAAGGACCCACGTCAGATCCCCGAGGCGGATCGTGACTACTACCTGGAGCGCATCTACCCGGCGTTCGGGAATCTGGTGCCCCGCGACATCGCTTCGCGTCAGGCCAAGAACATGTGTGACGAGGGACGCGGCGTTGGTCCATTGGTCACCGAGACCGACCAGAACGGCAATGAACGCCAGGTGCGTCGTGGCGTCTACCTCGACTTCTCGGACGCTATCTCGCGACTGGGCAAGCACGGCGTCGAGGTCAAGTACGGCAACCTGTTCGACATGTACAAGCAGATCACCGCCGAAGACCCCTATGAGGTTCCGATGCGGATCTACCCCGCGGTGCACTACACCATGGGTGGCGTTTGGGTCGACTACGATCTTGAGACCACCATTCCGGGTCTGTTCTGCGCAGGTGAGGCGAACTTCTCCGACCACGGCGCCAACCGGCTTGGCGCGTCCGCGCTGATGCAGGGGCTAGCCGACGGCTACTTCGTCCTGCCGAACACCATCAACGACTACCTCGCGGCCCATCACGAGGGCCAGCTGCCTGCTGATGATCCGGCAGTCGTTGAGGCAGTGGCACAGACGAAAGCGCGCATCGAGAGGTTGCTCAGCGTCAAGGGGTCCCGCACTGTCGATTCGTTCCACAAGGAACTCGGCCACATCATGTGGGAGTACTGCGGCATGGCTCGCAGCGACGCCGGGCTGCGCAAGGCGATCGGGCTGATCCGCGAGTTGAAGGCCGAGTTCTGGAAGAACGTCAATGTGACCGGCGTAGCCGAAGACCTCAACCAGACCCTGGAACGAGCCGGTCGGCTGGTCGACTTCTTCGAGTTGGGCGAGCTGATGTGCATCGACGCCCTGCATCGGCGGGAATCGTGTGGTGGCCACTTCCGAGTGGAACACCAGACTGAGGAGGGCGAAGCTCTGCGTCACGACGACGAGTTCGCCTACGTCGCGGCCTGGGAGTGGACCGGAGAGGACACCAAGCCAGTCCTGCACAAGGAACCGCTGGTCTACAAGGCAATCGAGCTGAAGCAACGGAGTTACAAGTGAAACTGACACTGAGGGTCTGGCGCCAGGCTCGTGGCGCCCAGCAGGGCAAGTTGGTCGATTACCAGATCGACAACGTTTCCGAGGACATGAGCTTCCTCGAAATGCTCGACATGCTGAACGAGCAACTCACGATTGCCGGTGAGGAGCCGGTGGCATTCGACTCGGACTGTCGCGAGGGCATCTGCGGTCAATGTGGTGTCGTCATCAACGGCACCGCGCACGGCCGCGGCAACTCCCCGGTGCCGACGACCACCTGCCAGTTGCACATGCGTTCGTTCTCCGACGGCGACACGATCACCGTGGAGCCGTGGAAGGCCGATCCGTTCCCGGTCCTGAAGGACCTGATGGTAGACCGCAGCGCGTTCGACCGGATCATCCAAGCCGGTGGCTTCATCTCTGTCAACACCGGTTCGGCGCCGGATGCCCACTCGACTCCGGCACCCAAGTTGCAGTCCGATCGAGCGTTCGACAATGCGACCTGCATCGGATGCGGTGCGTGTGTGGCGGCCTGCCCGAACGCCTCAGCGATGCTGTTCACTGGCGCCAAGATCACTCATTTGGCGAATCTGCCACAGGGCCAGCCGGAGCGTTATCTGCGCATCAAGAACATGGTTGCCCAGCACGACGCAGAGGGGTTCGGTAACTGCACGAACATCGGTGAGTGCGCTGCCGTCTGCCCGAAGGGGATTCCGCTGGAATCGATCAGCCAGTTGAACCGCGATCTGATCTCTTCGCTGTTCCGCAAGGACGGGTTCTTGGGCTAGTTCCAACGCACCGGACGCTGCCCCCGTGCGGGCCCCCGCGCGTGGTTTCGGGACGACTGCTTGTGGTCTGCTCGCCGCCACGCACGGGGGCTTTGTCGCCTCTCGGTTCAGACGACGGTTCGGTCGGGTTTGGGCCGTCGGCACGGGTATGACATGATTGTCAGGTTGCTCTGCCGCCGAGGCTCCTGCCACAGGGGGATCGACCACGAGGCGGGGCCCACGACCAAAACAACCGCGAGGTGACCTGTGGCACCGACGAGGAAGAATCATGAATCCGACAATCAGCGAACTCGACAAGGCCTCGATCCGCGAGGACGTGCCGGATTTCCGTCCCGGCGATTCCGTGCGCGTGCACGTCCGGGTTGTCGAGGGCAACAAGTCTCGTATCCAGGTTTTCGCCGGTGTGGTGATCGCACGCAACGGCAAGGGCGTCAGCGAGGCGTTCACCGTTCGCAAAGTCTCGTATGGCACCGGGGTGGAGCGCACCTTCCCGTTGAACTCGCCCATCATTGACCGGATTGAGGTCGAGCGTCGCGGTGATGTGCGACGTGCCAAGCTCTACTATCTGCGTGGGCGGCGTGGCAAGGCTGCCAAGATCAAGGAGCGTCGCGGCTGAGTCCGATTTCTAGTCACAGTCCCGGTGCCCGGTGGGTGCCGGGACTGGTCATTTCCCGAGGCGTAGGATGAGCCAGCGGTCGTCTAGGCGAGGAGCGACAACGTGAAGCACGACAGCTACGTCGACGGGTCCCGAACCCGGCGGCCCACCGCTGGCGCTGACGATGAACTTCGCCGCACCGATGCTGGCGGCAACCCTGGCGATGGCGGGGCCTCTCCGGTCCGCCAGTTCATCACCTTTCTGGCTGAGGCGGGCCTGGCGATCATAGTCGCACTAGTGATCACCGCGCTGCTGCGGGTCTTCGTCTTCCAGGTCTTCCAAGTGCCCAGCGGATCGATGGAGCGCACGCTGGAGCAGCGCGATCGCATCGTGGCTGTGCGACTGGCCGATTTCCAGCGCGGCGACATCGTGGTCTTCGAAGATCCGCCGGGGCAGTGGATGGGGCCACAACCCGCCGCCACCAACCCGATCCGCCGAGCCTTGGAGGCGCTGTACCTGCTGCCCGACAGCACCCAGGGGTATCTCGTCAAACGAGTGATCGGCATGCCAGGTGATCACGTCGCCTGCTGTGATCAGAGCGATCGCATCACCGTCAACGGAGTCGCGTTGGACGAGTCGGAGTACCTGTATGCGGACGCTGCCGGCCAGTTGGTCAAGCCCTCGGAGGTCCCTTTTGAGGTCGTGGTGCCGGCGGACCACATCTTCGTCCTGGGTGATCACCGCGACCGGTCCGGCGATGCACGGTTGCACCTCTGCGAGGCGACCGCCCCGGGCGTCCCGGCAGGAATGAATGGATTCGTCCCCCTTGACTACGTGGTGGGCCCGGTGGTCGCCACGGTCTTGCCGCCCGGGCGCTGGCACCTCTTCTCGACACCGGACACCTTCACCGGTGTCCCGCCCGCGTTGGAAGCAGCCCCACAGGCGCCGATCCTCGGTGAGGGCACCTGTCAGTCGCCATGACGAGCGAGTTGATCCGTCCCGGCCGGGGCATCTACGGATATGAGCGGGCGTTGGCCCGTGGGGGTTTCGCCCCGGTCGCGGGGGCTGATGAGGCCGGTCGCGGTGCGTGCGCAGGACCGTTGGTGGCTGCGGCGGTGATCCTGGATGACCGGAGGTCTCGTCGCGTCGAGGGGCTCAACGACTCCAAACTGTTGTCGGAACCTACCCGCGAGCGGCTCCATGCCGAGATCGTCGAGAAAGCAGTCGCGTGGGCTGTCGTGGCGATCGAGCCGCGCGAGTGTGATGCGCTGGGCATGCACGAGGCCGACCTGCAGGGACTACGGCGGGCGCTGCTGCGCCTCGACCCGGCGCCGGCATTCGCGCTCACCGATGGGTTCCCGGTGGCCGGCCTGGGCATCCCTGGCCTCGCGGTCTGGAAGGGTGACCAGGTGGCCGCCTGCGTGGCAGCCGCGTCCATAATTGCCAAGGTCACTCGCGACCGCATCATGGAGTCGTATGACGAGCAGTTTCCCGGCTACGGTTTCGCTGGACACAAGGGATATTGCACCGCAGAGCATCAGTGGAGGCTCGACGAATTGGGGCCCTGCACCATCCACCGGATGCGGTACGAGAACGTCCGGACAGCGCGCGACAGACAGCAGCAACAACGAGCGGATAGAGTGGCGTCACCATGAGCGCAGATGACCTGGAAGCCTACGAGGCGAAGCTCGAACTCGACCTGTATCGCGAGTACAAGGATGTCGTCAACATCTTCACTTATGCGGTAGAGACCGAGCGCCGATTCTACCTGTGCAACGCGGTCGACCTGAAGGTACGCACCGAAGGCGGCGATGTCTACTACGAGGTGTCTATGGGTGACGCCTGGGTTTGGGACATGTACCGGCCTGCTCGGTTTGTGAAGTCGGCGAAGGTGCTGACGTTCCGCGACGTCTCGATCGAAGAGATCCAACACCGCGAGTTGGAGATTCCCGACCAGCCTTGAGCCCGTTGCCGTCTCCGGAACCGGAGAGATTTCGTGAGAAATCTCCTGTGGATAACTGACAGATTCCGGGGGTGACCGTCAATCATTCACCGCAACAGGAGGTGGATGATGACGAAGGCGATCGATAGGGCTGCCCTCGCGCGCGGGCTTGGTGGCTGGGGAGAGGACGCAGCAGCTGAGCATTTGGTGGCGCTCGGCTGGCAGGTGGTGGTACGCAACTGGCGGGGCGAGGGTGGCGAGATCGACCTCGTAGCACTCGAACCGGTGGACGACAGGCCGCCGGTGGGGGTGATTGTCGAGGTCAAGTGCCGCAGCGGGCTCGGCTTCGGCGATCCCCTGGAGTCGATCACGTGGGCCAAGTGCGCACGCCTGCGTCGGCTGGCCCGGCAATGGCGGCAGACCTACCCGGGGCCGCTCTCCGCGATCCGTGTGGATGCCATCGGGATAGTCAAGATCACCGGCCAACGTCCCCGGATCACCCATGCCCGGGGAATCCAATGAGCACGGCAAGCTCGTGGTCGGTCGCGCTGCTTGGCATGGAGGGCACCTTGGTCGAGGTGGAGGCAGCGATCGGCGCCGGACTGCCTCGCACGGTCCTCGTCGGGCTTCCGGACGCCGCCCTCTACGAGGCGAGGGATCGCTGCCGGGCGGCCGTCGCTGGCGCGGGCCTGTCATGGCCATCGCAGTTGTTGACTATCAACCTGACCCCGGCCAGCCTGCCGAAGGCGGGTTCGCATTACGACCTAGCCATCGTTGCCGCAGTGCTGGCAGCTGCGGGCGTGGTGCCGCGTGGCATCGCGTCCGCTAGCGTGCTGGTCGGTGAGGTGGGGCTCGACGGCCGCGTTCGACCGGTTAGCGGCGTGCTGCCGGCATTGCTGGCCGCCCGTGAAGCAGGCATCGAGACCGCGATCGTGCCAGCCCCGCAGATCCGCGAGGCCCAGCTCGTCAGCGGCATAACGATCTGGGGGGTGGCCTGCCTCGACGACCTGATAGAGGTGCTGCACGGTCGTCCGGTGCTGGGCCAGCCCGATCAGGACGCGGCAGAGGGCGCCACCACTTCAGCGGGGCCCCGTCCTGACCTCGCCGACGTGCGGGGGCAGACAGAGGCCTGCTGGGCGGTCGAGGTAGCCGCAGCGGGCGGGCATCACATCTTCTTGCACGGTGCGCCGGGGGTGGGCAAGTCTATGCTTGCCGAACGGCTGCCGGGTCTGTTGCCTGACTTGCCGGACGAGCATGCTCTAGAGGTGTCGGCCCTGCACTCGTTGGTGGGTGCCGAGCTATCAGGGGGGCTGATCAGACGCCCACCGTTTTCCTGCCCGCACCACAACGCGTCCATCGCCGCCTTGGTCGGCGGCGGGGCACGGATAGCGCGGCCGGGGGCTGTCTCATTGGCCCACCGTGGTGTGCTGTTCCTCGAC
>JAAYVP010000204.1 GCA_012517115.1 Brooklawnia sp.
AGGTTCTGCAGCATCCAGACGACCACGCAGATACCGATCAGCGCGCTGGTCACGACGATCTGGGTGCTCGGTGGCGCCAGCGGCGATTGTCGCCAACCGGTGGCCGGGGCAGGTTGGTTGAACCAGCGTTCGCTGCTGCCCGTGCTGCGTGACTGCCAGGCGCCGGGCGAGGCCCAAGCGTGTGGACTCTCGCCGCGGAATGGTGCGGATGGTCCCGTCGCGGCCGACGGGCGGGTCGACCCTGCCGGGCCGGTTGCGGGTGGCAGGATCGGCCCTGTCAGCGGTGGTTCTCGGTCAGCGTCGGAGCCCTTGGGTGTCGACGGGATCGCCGGTTCGAAGTCGGGCGGAATGAAGTCAGGCCACTGGTCCTCGGGTCGGGCGTCGGGTTCGTCCACCAAGCAAGTCTATCCATACCGCACTTGGCCCCTCGGATCGGACGATCCGACCGCCCGGCACCCGCAGTCAAGAGTGCAACTGCTTGAGGAGCCTCGTCGCCGCTGCTACTCCGCTAGGACTAGCTGATCCTGGTTGACACCGAGTTGGTGGGTCTGGTGGTAGCCCGAATCGAGATCGGTGATGGTGAACGACACGATGCCGTGCTGATCAATCACATAGGACTCCTGAATCCAGTGGGCTTCGCCTGTTCGGACCACTGCCACATCGCTCAAGTCGACGCCGCCGGCCTGCAACTCGCTAGTGAACGGGACGATGACGTCCTCGTAGGGAACGATGTCGCCGGCGGGCTGACCATCCAGCAGGTCTGCGTACTCGGCGAACCGGTACCAGCCGATGTTGTGCGCCGCCCGATAGCGACGTTCGACATGTACCTCAGTGTCGCGTTCCAGTGTCTGGTCGCGGCTGAAGATGGAATCGAAGTGCAGGTGGCGGCCCTCGTCAGTCTCCCGGAAGACGCCGAATCCACGAGAAAGACGGTCGGACAACGTGTACCCAGAGTCGGGGTCTGCTGCGATCGCCAGACCTATCGCTGTGGACGCAGCAGGGTACGGCGATCGGTAGACACGCCGCCCGAAGCGTTCTCGCAGCATCCGCGGCACCAAGGGTAGGACGCTGGCGCCACCCACCAGGTAGAACCCGGCGATTTCGCTGAGGTCGGGTTCGCCATCGTCCAATCCATCAACCAGCGGTCCCATGGCAGCGATGGACTGCTCGACCAGCGGGGCCACCTTGTCGTAGAAGGCGGGTACCGGCACCGTGACGGAACGGTCTGCGATGTCCAGCACCATCCGACGGGACTGGGGTGACAGCTGCTCCTTGACCGACTGCGCCTCGTCCAGCAACTCGAAGTAGCCGTCCAGGCCCAGCACATCGGAGCCCACCTTGGCGATCTCGCACGCCAAGTCGGCCAGCGCCATGTCGAAGTCGTCGCCACCCAACCGGTTGATGCCCACCGACCCAAGCACCGCGTGACTGCGATCGTGGATGGAGACCAGGGACGCGTCAAAGGTGCCGCCCCCCAGGTCGTAGACAACCAGTCGGCTTCGCCGCGCATTCGGGGCGCTGGATAGCCGGTGGGTGTACTCGAAGCCAGCCGCCGAGGGTTCGTTCATCATGGCCGTGACCGGGAACCCGGCGCGTCGGAATGCCTCCAAGGTAAGGAAACGCTGCGCACTGTTGGCATGCGCAGGCACCGCCACCACGACGCTGCCGATCGGCTCGTCGCGCAGCGCTTCGGAGATCGTGGATGTGTTCTCCAGGCTAGTTCGCACATGAGTGAGGTAGGTGGTCAGCACGTCGAGCAGCGGGACCCGGACGTCGCCGATGCTGACTGTGGTTGCGGTGTTGACCGCCGGAGACGTCAGCGCCCGCTTGACCGACCGCAGCACCGGGTAACCCGCCTCGCGAGCGGCGCGTGCTGCGAAACCGCAGACCAGCCCCTGCTCGGTGAGTGCCACCTGGGCGGGCAGGAATTCGTGCGCATCTCCGGCCGCGTCGGTGAACGCCACGACGGGGAAATTGCCTCGGTCTGCGAAAGCGACGACCGTACGAGTGGTTCCGAAATCAATGCCGAGGTGCATGTGCAGAGCCTATCGTCCGGGGCAGACGGGACAGAAAGGCCGGGCCCCCGTGGGACCCGGCCCCTGAACGGACCTCTCGTGTGCTACTAGGCGCTGGCCATCAGGGCCAGCAGTACGCCGCCGGCCATGGCCGAGGCGACCTGTCCGGCCGCGTTTGCGCCCATGGCATGCATGAGGACGAAGTTACCGTTGTCTTCTCGGGACACTTCCTTCTGTACGACGCGGGCAGCCATCGGGAAGGCCGAGATGCCTGCCGCACCGATCAGCGGGTTGAACTTGCCGCCACTGAACAGGTTCATCAACTTGCCGAAGAGCACGCCAGCGGCGGTGTCGAGGACGAACGCGCCGAGTCCAAGCACCAAGATGAACAACGTCTGGGCCTTGATGAAGTTCTCGCCGACCATCGTCGAACCGATCGCCAGTCCAAGGAAGAGGGTGACGACGTTGTTCAGTTCGTTCTGGGCAGCACCAGTGAGTCGCTCGACGACCTTCGACTCGCGCAGCAGGTTACCCAGCATCAGGGTTCCGATCAGTGGTAGTGCGAACGGCACCAGAATGCCGACGATGATCGTGACCAGGATTGGGAAGATGATGCGGGTACGTTGGCTGATCTCGCGCGAGGAGTACGGCATCCGGATGGAGCGTTCCTTCTTCGTGGTCAGCAGCCGCATGATCGGCGGCATGATGATCGGCACCAACGACATGTAGCTGTAGGCGGCCACCGTGATCGGTCCCAGCAGGTGGGGCGCCAGTTGCGCGGAAACGTAGATGGACGTCGGGCCGTCGATGGCACCGATAATGCCGATGGACGCGGCCTCGGGCCGGGTGAAGCCGAGCACCAGTGCCAAGATCAGCGTCAGGAAGATGCCGAACTGGCCAGCAGCACCCAACAGCACCATCTTCGGGTTCTCGAGCAGCGGACCGAAGTCGGTCATCGCGCCGATGCCGATGAAGATCAGCAGTGGGAACAGTTCGTTGCCTACCCCTATGTCGTAGAACAACTGCAACATGCCGGGTTCCTCGGACGTCCCGACCAGCATCGAAATCGGTAGGTTGGCCAGGATGCAGCCCGACCCGATTGGCAGCAGCAGCAGCGGCTCGTATTCCTTGGCGATCGCCAGGTAGATCAGCAGGATACCTACCGCAATCATCACGCCGCCCTGCCATGACAGGCCGTAGAACCCGCTCAGCAGACTCTCGATTGTGGATGCATCCATGTCAATCCTTCACGAACCGCAGCAGCACCTGACCGTACTTGACCTGCTCGCCGCTCTTGACGTCGATCGACTCCACAGTGCCGGTGCGGTCAGCATGCAGGTCGTTCTTCATCTTCATGGCCTCCAGCACCATGACGACATCGCCCTTGTTGACCTGGTCGCCCGGGGCGACGTTGATCTCTAGGATGACGCCCGGCATCGGCGCGCTCATCGAGTAGGCGAGGTCTTGCCCCCCGGCGACTGCCGGGGACGGCGTGCGTGGCGTCTCGGACCGCATGGCTGCCGGCACCTTGGGCGCACGTGTCACCGGTTGAGCCGCGGCTATTGAGGGGTCAGCGACCGCTCTGCTGGGCGCCGTCTCGATCTGCGGTGTGATTATCGCATCGGCGGCGTCGGCCTGTGAGGTGAGGGTGACGTCGACAGCTTGCCCGTCGATCTGGACCTGAAACTCGGTGGCCGAGATCTCCTCGATGTCGATCTCGTATTCGTTGTTGTTGACGGTGAGTTGGTAGCGACGCACGGTCATCTCCTCTGGGTGTTGTGCATCTGGGAACTGCGCCCCATCGCGACCCAGCGGCTCGCCCAAAGGCGCGATCCGGGGGCGTGGACGCGGTGAGCGGGGGCAGCCTGCTTGCGACGGACGTCCGCGTGCAAAGCAACGGCGACCGAGACAGCTGCGATCTGCTCGGGAGTGAGACCACTGGCATCGGCGATGGTCATCCAGGCGTTCGGGTCGGCTTCGACTTCGGCGGCCTCGACAGCATCCCCTGCGGTCAGTGTCGCCTCGCCGGGGGCTGCCTCGACGGCGGTAGCCGTCGGCGCCTTGCTGGTCCTGCCGAGCAGCATCAATACGATCATGAGGGCGATGAGCATAAGGAAGACAGCTCCCATGCCCAGTAGCATCATCTGCAGGCCCCATCCAAGGTCAGCCATGGGTCATCACACCGGGAAGAGCCCGTGCTTCTTGGGCACGGAGGTAGCGATCTTGGTCTGCAGCACCTCAAGCGCACGCACCAAGCGTGGCCGGGTCTCGCGGGGTTCGATGACCTCATCGATCTGACCCAAGTCAGCGGCGCGGTACGGGTTGAAGAACTTCTCCCGGTACTCGGCCACGAAGTCGGCCTCGGCCTTGGCGGGATCTTCAGCGGTCTTGATGGCCCGGCCATGAAGCAGACGAGCGGCACCGTCGGGGCCCATCACCGCGATCTGTGCGCTCGGCCACGCGTAGGCGACGTCGGAACCCATCTGCTTGGAACTGAGCGCCACGTAGGAACCGCCGATCGCTTTACGGGTGACCACCGAGATCTTCGGGACGGTCGCCTGGCAGTAGGCGTAGATGATCTTCGCGCCGTGCCGGATGACCCCGTTGTACTCCTGTTCGACGCCGGGCAGGTAACCGGGGCAATCGACGAACGTGATCACTGGGATCGAGTAGACGTCGCAGATGCGGATGAAGCGGCTGATCTTGTCTGAGGAGTCGATGTCGAGGACGCCCGACATCACCAGTGGCTGGTTCGCGACGATGCCGACGGGACGCCCGTCTAGGCGGGCAAAGGCGACGATGGCGTTGGGCGCGAATGCCTCGTGAACCTCGAGGATTGAGTCGGTGTCGAAGATCTCGTCCAATACCTTGCGCATGTCGTAGGCCTGCCGATCGTCCTGGGGGACGATGGTGTTCAACGACTCGGCCATCCGGTCGGGCGAATCATCGCTGACCAGGATCGGGGCATCTTCCGAGGTGTTCGATGGCAGGTAGCTGAGCAGCAGCTTGGTCAATTCCAGCGCCTGGATCTCCGATCTTGCCTCGAACTGTGCGACGCCGCTGCGTCCGGCATGGACGGCGGCACCTCCCAACTCTTCGGCGGTCACTTGCTCGCCGGTCACGGATGCGACAATCTCGGGGCCGGTCAGGAACATGTTCGAAGTCTGATCGACCATGACGGTGAAGTCGGTCAAGGCGGGGGAGTAGACCGCGCCACCGGCACAAGGGCCCATGATCAAGCTGATCTGGGGAATCACGCCGGAGGCCGCCACGTTGCGCTGGAAGACCTCGCCGTAGGCGGCGAGGCTGCGCACGCCCTCCTGGACACGGGCACCGCCGGAGTCATTGAGACCGACAATCGGGATGCCGCTTTCGAGTGCCAGGTCTTGGATCTTGTTGATCTTCTGAGCTTGCACTTGGCTGAACGAGCCACCCAAAACGGTGAAGTCTTGCGCGTATACAGCCACGCGTCGGCCGTTGATCCTCCCGAAACCGGTGATCACACCGTCGCCCGGGAACCGTTTATCAGCCATGCCGAAGTCGGTCACGTTATGGGTAGCCAAGGCTCCGAGCTCTTGGAACGAACCTTCGTCCATCAGGATCGAGAGTCGTTCCCGGGCCGTCATCTTGCCCTTGGCATGTTGAGCTTCAATGCGTGCGGCTCCGCCTCCTTGGACCGCCTTTTCACGCATGTGGCGCAGCGTCGTCAAGTGGTCTGCTGACGACTGCTCTGGCGTCACGGTGTCATTCATTGTCACCTCGCTGTAGCAGTGATTTCGCACCACGGAAGGGCGCTCCGCTCAAGTTACCACGTGGGCACCGCGCCCAGACCGCGTGATTGCCAAGCGCGGCGGCCGATTGCAACAGGCCTAGCCTCGACTGTGCCGCTCGATGGCCAGATCGTAGAAGCCCAGCAGAGACTCTGTGGCTGCCCGCCACCCGTGGCGCTCAGCCTCCGCCCGCGCAGCCGCACCCATCCGGGCACGCAAGGCCGGATCGTCGGTCAGCCGCCGGATCAGGTCGACGATTTGGTCGGTGTTGTGCGGCTCGAACAGGAAACCTTCGGTCCCATGGGTGAACAGGTCCGGGATCCCGCCGGCGTCCGCTCCGACCACCGGCACTCCCGACGCCATGGCTTCCAGACCCGCGAAACCCAAGGTTTCGGTGGTCGATGGGAAGCAGAAGACATCGGCACTGGCATACGCTTCGGCCAGTTCGTGACCGGTCAAGTAACCGGTGAAGACCGTTTGGGTGCCCGAGAATGCGCTCTTCAGCCGATCGCTTGCTGGGCCTGACCCGACGAAAGCGAAACGGACGTTCGGTAGCCGGTGTACTGGTGCCAGCAGATCGTCCAGGTTCTTCTCGTTGGACAGTCTGCCTACGTACAAAGCCAACGGCATCTCCGGATGGTTGTCGGTGAGCCGTCGACGCATTCGTTTGGTGCGGGCTCCCGGATGGTAAGTCGTCGTGTCGACGGCCTTGGGCCACAGGTCGACTCGCCTCACCCCGTGCGTGATGGCCGACTCGACCATCTGGGGCGAGGTACACAGGTTGACCTCGGCCTGGTTGTGCAGATTCGTCGTCCACCAGTCGGCCGGGCGGGTCAGCCAGTTCAGGTGCAGTTCCTCGGTATAGCTAGAAAGCTGGGTGTGGTAAGAAGCCAGCAGGGGAATGTTGCGGCGCTTGGCCGACAGCACCCCGTACGCGGCGAGCCAAGCCGGGTTGATAGCATGCACCACATCGGGCTGGAAGTCGATCATTTGCTCGGCGATGCGTGGGGTGGGTAGGCCCACCTTGATCTCTGGATACCATGGCCGGAAGCTGACCGAGCGAACTCGAACCACCTGGAATCCGGCGAAGATCGGTGGCGGGTCGCCAGGGGCGAAGACGATCGCCTGATGGCCGAGCGCGGCAAGTTCCTCAAGGGTCCGCAGCACCCTGGTCACCACACCGTCGATTTTCGGCAAGAAGACCTCGGTGAACATCGCGATCCGCATCGCGGCGTCCGGTCCCTAGCTCTCGCCGGCCACCGAGCTGGGAATACCCGCCTGCTGGTTCTTCGTCCACAGCGAGGTGGCTGGAATCCGGGAGTGGTCGGCGCGGGCGGCGTAGCGTCCGGCCGTTTCGTTGATCTCGCCCAGCAGGCCTTCGCTCAGGGTGATCGGATTCAACCCGAGCTCCAGGAACTGGTCGTTGCGCACCACCAAGTCGTTCTCCAGCGCCTCCTTGCGGGGGTCTGGGACCATTTCGACGGTGGCTCCGGTGAGCCGCGCGACCAGGTTGGCCAGGTCGCGGACGCGGTGGGTCTCGGTCATCTGGTTGAAGATCTTGACCCGTTCGCCAGCCGTGGGCGGGTTGTCGAGTGCGATCTCGACGCAGCGCACCATGTCTTGCAGATGGATGAAAGCGCGGGTCTGCCCGCCGGTGCCGTGCACGGTCAGCGGGTAGCCGACCGCCGCCTGCATCAGGAAACGGTTGAGCACCGTGCCGTAGTCACCGTCGTAGTCGAAGCGGTTGATCAGACGGTCGTCGAGGTTGGTCTCGCGGGTATTGGTGCCCCAGATGATGCCCTGGTGCAGATCGGTGATGCGCAGTTCGTCGTTCTTGGCGTAGTAGGCGAAGAGCGTCTGGTCGAGCACCTTGGTCATGTGGTAGATCGACCCCGGGTTGGTGGGGTAGAGGATCTCGGTCTCGATGACGTCGTCCCCGTGTGGGACCTGGATGTCGAGGTAGCCCTCGGGGATGGCCATCCCCGCCGTCCCGTAGCCGTAGACGCCCATCGTGCCCAGGTGCACCAGGTGGATGTCCTGGGCCGATTCGACAATCGCGCACAGCACGTTGTGGGTCGCGTTGACGTTGTTGTCGATGGTGTAACGCTTGTGCTTGGCGGACTTCATCGAGTAGGGGGCCGCCCGCTGCTCGGCGTAGTGGATGATCGCGTCCGGGCGTTCGGTCTCCAGAAGCTCCAGCAAGCCGTGGTAGTCCTGCGCTATGTCAAGCTCGACGACGTCGATGTCTCGTCCCGAGAGCTCGCGCCAGGCCGCACGCCGCTCCACCATGGAGCGGATCGGGGTCAGCGATTGGACACCCAGTTCCTCGTCGATCCGACGCCGGGAGAAGTTGTCGACGATTACGATGTCGTCGCCGCGGGCCGAAAGGTGAAGGGATGCAGGCCAGCCGCAGAATCCGTCGCCACCCAGAACCAGAACCTTCATCGTCTTCCTTCTTACTTGCCGGTTCGCCACCCAAGGGGTGGCCGCTGGACCCCACAGTAGCCCCACCGTGCCGACTACGGCCCACACGGACGAAGGATGGCCAGGCACCGCCTACGCTGGTGGCGTGCAGCTCACCACGCTGACAGTCGACTGTGGCGGCTCGGGCATCAAGGCCTCTGTCTTGGACGCCAGCGGCACTATGCGCGCGCCGGTGGAACGCGTTCCCACGCCGTACCCGTTGGCTCCCGACACGCTAGTCGAAGTGGTCAGCCAATTGTCGGCCAGGCTGCCGCGCGCTGACCGGTTGACCCTCGGCATGCCGGGCATGCTGCGGCATGGCGTAGTGATAAACACACCGCACTACGTCACCGAACACGGCCCGCGTTCCCGGGTTTCGCCCGACTTGCTGGCACAGTGGCAGGGCCTAGATATCCAGGCCAAGCTATCGGAGGCGCTGGGCATGCCGACGCTGGTCTTGAACGACGCCGAGGTACACGGTGCCGGATTGGTCACCGGTGCAGGTCTGGAGTTGGTGCTGACCTTTGGCACCGGGCTGGGATCAGCGCACTTCGAGGGCGGACAGTTGGCACCCCACCTGGAGTTGTCGCGCGCTCCGATACGGACGACCATCTTCGACGAGTATGTCGGCGAGCCGGAGAGACGTCGGTTGGGCAACGCGCTGTGGTCGCGGCGGGTGCGGCGGGTGCTGGAGTCGCTGCGTCCGGTATTCGTCTGGGACCGCGTCTACCTGGGCGGCGGGAACGCGCGCTGCATCAGCCCGAACGTGCTGGCGCAGATGGGCGACGACGTGGTCGTCGTCCCGAACTCGGCTGGCATCAGTGGCGGAGTGCGCGCCTGGCAGCTACTTCGCTGACGCCTACTGTTCGTCGGGGTTGTCGAGACCCTTCAGGAACTCCTCGACCTCCGCGCCGATCTCGTCGGCGCTGGGGACTTCAGGCCGTGGAGTCAGGGCACGCTGGTCGGCCCACTGCTCGTATTGCTCCTCAAGTCGCGCCACGACTTCCTGCGCCTCCGACGACTGCGCGATCTGTGAATCGATCTGACGTCTGGTGACCTGGGCGGATTGCGCCAACCGGCCATCGGTGGGCAGCACCAAGCCGGCAGCCGTACTTGCCTGACCGAGCAGGGCAAGGGCGGCGTCCGGGTAGGTGGTCTCGGACAGATAATGCGGAACGTGCGCCACCAGGCCTAGGACATCCTTGCCGTGCTCGCCAAGTCGTAGCGTCAGCAGGCTGACGAACGATGCCCCCATTTGGAACATCCCCGGGATGCCCTCGCGATCACCCAACAGGCTCGGATCGGAGGCGAACCCCGTCACGTGTACCGGACGCGTGTGCGGCGCGGGGGCGGGTATCGACTGCAGGACGATCACACGCTCGACGCGGTAGCGTTCGATCACGCGTTCCACCGAGGCGGCCAACCGCTCCCACTGCAGTGCGGGCTCCGGACCGCTGAGCAGCAGGAAAGAATTGCCCTGCGAGTCGCTCAACGCATGTAGCGCTATCTCGGGAGCCTGGTAGTCACGGAAATGATCGCGGTCGAAGACGATTGGCGGCCGGTGACCGGTGTAGTCGAACAATTGGTCAACGTCGAAGGTGCCCACCTTGTGATTAGCCAGTCGTTCGAACAAATGCTCGTCTATCAAGGCTTGAGTCTGGCCAGCGTCGCCATAACTACCCAGGGTGACCAGCAGAGGGGGCCGGTCGGCGGCTTGCTGCTCGGACTCTGGCGGCTCAACGTGCGGCGCCAAGCTGAAGAGGTCAGCTGGATCGAGCATTGTCGTCACCTCCAATGGATAGTTAGGTGGTTCTTTGTCCAGTCAGTACAACGCCCGACAACCGATCTGGTATTCCGCGACGGGCGGTAACCACTATGAGGACCTGACCGTGACCTTCCGGCTGCGATTCCCCGAGGGCACGGGCGGGGACGCTGCGCACGGCCGTATTCCGGCTGCGCTCCAGGTGTCCCGTGACCGCGATTGCACCGTGAGCCGCACCGTCGAGGCGGGCACACCGGTCGAGTTCGTGGTGGACGGGTAGGGCTGAGGTTGTGCCAAGCTGGTCGGGTGAGCGACTGGACCGATCTCGAAGCCGACGCCCTGCGCATCACCGGTGACCTGATCCGTATCGACACCTCCAACTACGGCGACGGGTCGGGGCCAACCGAGCGTCCGGCTGCCGAGTACGTGGTCGAGGAACTGCATGCGGTTGGGTTGGCGGCGACTCTCATCGAATCCGCGCCCGGCCGGGCGAGTGTGGTCGTCCGGATACCGGGTCGTGATCGGACCAGAGGCGGTCTGGTGGTGCATGGCCATCTCGACGTGGTACCTGCGAACCCAACCGATTGGTCTGTGGACCCCTTCGGCGCGGTCGAGCGGGACGGCATGATCTGGGGTCGGGGAGCCGTTGACATGAAGTCGATGGACGCCATGATGCTGGCAAACCTGCGGCGCCTTGCTCGTCAGAGTCTCGTTCCACCGCGTGACCTGGTCTTTGCGTTCTTCGCCGACGAGGAGCAGGGCGGAGTGCTGGGCGCCGACTGGCTAGTTAACCATCATCCGGAAGTGTTCGCAGGCTGCACAGAGGCGATCAGCGAGGTTGGTGGCTACTCGATCACTCTGCCGGTGGCTGGCAGCGACCAGACCCGCCGGGCCTACCTGCTGCAAACCGCCGAGAAAGGGCTCATGTGGGTGCACCTGCGGGCCACCGGACGCGCCGGTCATGGCTCGTTGCCCAACGACAGCAACGCGATCGTCCGGTTGGCCGAGGCGATCACCAGAATTAGCGCGCATCACTGGCCGGTCGAGTATGTGGCCAGCGTGCAAGAGTTGTTCGACGGGGTGACGGAGATTACCGGGATCACGCCGGCCGACGACCTGGAGCGGTTCCTCGACCTGCTCGGCGGGGCGAGGGGTTTCGTGGCGGCCACTTTGCGTGATTCTGCTAACTTCACCCGGTTGGATGCCGGCTACAAGAACAACGTGATTCCCGGCGAGGCCACCGCCCACCTCGACTGCCGTTTCCTGCCTGGCCATCAGGACCTGCTGCTGGCCACCATCCGCGAACTGGCGGGGGAACACGTCGAGGTGGTCATCGACCACGTGGGCACCTCGCTGGATGCCCCCCGACACGCTGGGTTGATCGACAAGATGCAGGCCGCTATCGAAGCCGAGGATCCCGGCAGCGCGCTGCTGCCGTACTGCTTGTCGGCCGGCACCGACAACAAGTGGTTGGATCGCCTCGGCATCGCCGGCTATGGCTTCGCCCCGCTGCGACTGCCACCGGATCTCGACTTCTCCGCCCTCTTCCACGGCGTCGATGAGCGTGTCCCGATCGATGCAGTGCGCTTCGGGACGCGGGTGCTGTGCCGGTTGCTTGAGGACTGTTGAGGAATCCTGGGAGCGCGGCGTCTAGTAACGGTTGGTCAGCACATCCCAGAGCACTGGGAGTTCCAAGTTGATTGCCGGTCAAATAGACTCCACTACTTAGACCCACCTGGGTGGCCAGCATTCGACAAAAGGAGTGCCAAATGACCGAGCACACCCCCGATGACCTGGATCCCACCGGCCGCGACTTGCGTGAATACACCGATGAATTGCGTCCTGCGTACCCGGTCGTCCGTAACTCGCAGGGGCAGTACGTCTTGCTGCGGCATGCGGACGTAGTCGCTGCTGCCGTGGACGCGGACACTTTCTCCAGTGCGGTCTCCGCCCACCTGCAGGTGCCGAACGGCCTGGATGGGGCCGAGCATCGCGCGGCCCGCAAGACCCTGGACCGGTATTTCGAACCCGAGGTGCTGGCCCCGTTCGAGCCGGTTTTCCGGGACATCGCCCGGGACTTGTTGGGCAGGGTCCCCAACGGTGTGGTGGTGGACGCGGTCCGCGAGATCGGCGCGCAGTTCGCAGTCCGTGCACAGAGTGCCTGGTTGGGTTGGCCGTCGAAGTTGGAGCCGCAACTTCTGCAGTGGATGGCCGCCAATCATGCGGCCACCCGGTCCGGCGATCGCAGCCGCACGGCCGCGGTGGCTGAGGAGTTCGACGAGATCATCCGGTCGGTGCTCAAGCCGCGGCGTTCGATGGGCGACCGGGCACCCAACGACCTCACCACCCGATTGATGCATGACAAGGTCGATGGTCGTCCCCTCACCGACACCGAACTGGTTTCGGTGCTGCGCAACTGGACCGGCGGCGACCTCGGGTCCATCGCGCTGTGCGTGGGTGTCTTGTTCGCTTATCTCGCCGAGCATCCCGACATCCAGCAACGGCTGGGATCTGATGCCAGTGACGCCGAACTGGACGCGGCCATCGACGAGATTCTGCGGATCGATGATCCGTTCGTGTCGAACCGGCGGCGCACCACCCGCCCGGTGCGGGTCGGCCACACAGATATCCCACAAGGCGCGGTAGTGAAGTTGCACTGGACGTCGGCGAACCGGGATGCCGATGTCTTCGGTGATCCGGATCGTTTCGATCCCCAGGGCAATGCCGCCGACAACCTCGTCTACGGTATCGGGCCGCACGTCTGCCCGGGGCGTCCGCTCGCCACCATGGAACTGCGCATCGCACTGCAGGAGACACTTGCAACTCGCTTGATCACCCCTGCCGTCGATGAGCCGGCGAAGCGAGCGGTGGCCCCGATCGGCGGATTCCACCGGGTACCGGTGGTGCTACGCGACCGCAGCAGCGGTGAGCGGACCCGGGGCCGCTTGGATTAGCGCGGAACCTGCCCCCGGCTACGCCTCTTCGCGGACGAACTTGGCGAACCCCGAAGCGACAAGCTGAGCTGCCGGGCGGACGCGATCGTCCGCAGCGGTGAGCTCGGCCACCAGGCGGAGGTGCTCTGCTTCGGAATCGGTCTCCCAACGTGCAGTCGACTCGGGCGCCTTCTCGGGGTGGTATTGCACGCCCCAGGCGTTGCCGAGCCGCAAGACCTGGTTGCCGTAGCGTGCCGTCTGGGCTAGTTCGGCCGCACCAGCTGGCAGCTCAGTGACTACGTCGTGGTGCGACATCGAAACCAGAGTGGTCCCCTGAGCCGCGATGGGCCCGAAGATCGGATCTTCGGCAGCCGCAGACAACCAAGTAAGTTCGACCGCACCGTGTTCGCCGCCATCGCAGTGGTTGACCACCACACGGCCGCCAAGAGCCTCGGCCAGCACCTGGTGCCCCAGGCAGATGCCTAGGATCGGCAACTCGATGCTGTGGGCGTCGGCCAACAGGTCGCCCAGCGGGTCGAGCCAACTGTAGGTGCGCCGGTCGTGCGCTGACATATGGCCGCCAAGCAGTAACAGACCCTCGCCTACCGCAGACAACTGCGGCACGTCCTTCTCCCACAAGCCCACCACCGACAGTCGCACGCCGGCGTCCCGAAGCCATTTCTCGAACCTGACCAGCGGCACTTGCGGATCGGGCTGCAGCACGGTGATACGGGGTTGTTTGACCATGCACGAAGACTACCGAGCACTTGCTGCCCCTCCCACCGCTCGGTGACTAGATTGACCACGTCAGATCGGACCCTCGGCACATCGGGGGTCCTCTGGCTGGCTCGGTTCGGCGGCCACCGATGGTGACTCAGCTGGGGGATTGCTGGATCGCGGCTTCCTCGAACGGCCAGCCATTCACGATGGGGCCTGGGCGGCCTTCCTCCCGGTAGTACTCGCGCCCCATCCATGCGCGGAACGCCTCCGGCGGCACCGAAAGCATCCATTGCGTATCAGATTGGCTGCCGTGCGCGGCCAGGGCAGCCCGTTTGCGGTCGAGGACGCTGCTGACGTCCACCCGCCAACCTATCTCTGACTCCGGCAGGCCAATCGGCAGTCCGTCGTCGCCTACCATCTCGCCGAACGAAGAATCGATGCCCAGGGCGGCCGCGCGGGCGGCCATTCGTCGCATGTCGTCGCGGTTCGTGGTCTGCTCCAGCACTCGGGCTGGGTGGCTGGCCAACTGTGCGGCCCGGTAGGCCACCTGGTGCACCTTCACATGATCGGGGTGCCCGTAGTTGCCGTGCCAGTCGTAGGTGACTAGGACGTCCGCGTGCTCCTGGTCGAGGATGTCAGCCAGGCGGCGACCGGCCTGGTCTAGATTCGCCTGCACGAAGCTCAGCGGATCGCTGTTCTGCGACCAACCCGTCATCCCGGAATCGTGGTAACCCAACCAGGCCACCCGTGCGATGCCCAGTATCCGGGCGGACGCGTCAGCTTCGGCACGCCGACGTTGCGCAACCGTCTCACCCGGGGCCAGGTCTTCCGGGACAGTACCGTGCTCGCCGCCGGTGGCGAAAACCACCACTACGCGGTGGCCTCGTTCGGCGGCGAGCATCATCGTCCCGGCGGTTTGGCTTGCCTCGTCGTCGGGATGGGCGTGGAAGAAGACCAGTGTGGACACCAGCACATTCTTCCAGCCTTCAACAACTCCGCAGGATCAGGACTCGATGTACACCATCTGGGTGCGCGTGAACTCTTCGACACCGTGGCGGCCGTCGGCGCCGCCGACGCCCGACTTGCGGGTACCGGCGTGGAAGCCCTGCATCGCTTCGAAGTTCTCCCGGTTGATGTAGGTTTCGCCGAAGTCGATCTCACGCATGCCGCGCATCGCGTTGGCCAGCGAAGTCGTGTAGAGCGAGGAGGTCAGGCCGTACTCTGAGTCGTTGGCCTGTTCGATCGCCTCGTCGAAGTCGTCCACCACCATGATCGGCAGCACCGGCCCGAAAATCTCATCGCGGACCACCGACATCTCGGGAGTGACGTCTGCCAGCACCGTCGGCTCGTAGAAGCTGCCGCGGTCACGATCGGCCACCCGGCCGCCGGTGGTCGCGGTGGCGCCTGCCGAAACCGCGGCGTCGACCATCCCGGCGATCCGTTCCACGGCCGACCTGTCGATCAAGGCGCCCATTTCCAGGTCGGTCTCGATCGAGGGATCACCGTACCTGGTGGCGGCCATGGCCTCGGTCATCTTCGAGATGAACTCGTCGGCAATGCCGCGGGTCACGTAGACCCGCTCGGCGCAGTTGCAGACCTGGCCGGAGTTGATCACACGGGACGCCTTGATGGCGCCAACGGCCAGGTCGAGGTCGGCGTCGTCCAGCACGATGGCGGGTGCCTTGCCGCCCAACTCGAGGCTGACCTTGGTGATGTTGCGGGACGCCGCGCTCATGATCTTCTGGCCAACTTCGACTGAACCTGTGAATGAGACGATGTCGATGTCCGAATGCCCCGCCAGATAGCCGCCGATGTTCCCCGGTCCGGATAACAGGCTGAACACGCCATCGGGGAGCCCGACCTGCGAAGCGATCCGGGCGAACTCCATTGCGTTGATCGGCGTCGCCGAGGCTGGCTTGACGACACAGGTGTTGCCGGTCACCAGCGCCGGGGCCATCTTGCGGGCGATGAGGAAGAACGGGAAGTTCCAAGGCAGGATGCCGGCCGCGACGCCCAGCGGCTTGCGCAAGAGGAAGATCTGCTCCTTGGGACGGGCACTGTTGAGGACCTCACCTTCCAGGTGGAGCGCGAACGACGCCATGTAGTCGAGGTAATCGGCGGTGAAGTTCACCTCGACGCTTGCCAGGGCCCGCACCTTCGACTGCTCCCGGACGATTATGTCGGTGAGCAACGCCTCATTCTCGCGAATGCCGGTCGCGATCTTGGTCAGGTAGCTGGCTCGCTCTGGGGCAGGGGTGAGCGCCCACTGCTTCTTGGCCGCCTTGGCAGCGGCGACAGCGTCGTCGATGTCCTGCTCGGTGGCACGCGGTACCTCCGCGACGACTTCGTCGGTGGCTGGATTGCGCACCTCGATCGCATCGGTGGTGCCGCGGAACTCGCCCGCGATGTAGTTCTGGTAGTGAGTCTGTGACATTGCTGATCTCCATGGTCGAGCGTCGCGGAAGGCTGATCATTGTCCCCCGTCCAAACTACGCCTGCCTCATCGACATCGGCGAGGGAGTCCCCCTCATAATGCCCTGGCCGGGCCATCCGGATGCCGCTCACGACGTAGCGTAAGGAGCATGGAAACCTGGGACAACATCGCCCATCAGATCGCGCTTCTGGCGATCAAGCCTGAGGGCGGCCGGGTCCGGCGCCGTGCCGACCTGGCGCTGGCTACTGCGGGCGGAGCGCTGGCTGAACTCGCCTTGCAGGAACGGGTGAGTCTGATCGACAAGAAGGTCCACGTTCACGATTCTCGACCTACCGAGGACCCACTTCTCGACACCATGCTTCGGGTGCTGGCCGAGAAGGGGACCCGGCGCCCCTACAGAATCCTCGACTCCGCCAGGAAGGCCTACCTGAACCAGGCACTGAGCGAACTGGTCACCCACGGCTGGGTTGTGATGACGCCCGGCACCGGTCTGCGTCGCGATCACTACGAGGTCGTGGACACCGAACGACTGGCCAGGATACGCGCGACGGCTGAATCCGCTCTGCGGGACCCCACGGGAGTACCTGCCCGGGCCGCCTGCCTCGGCGGGTTGGCCGCGGAGATGGGGTTGGCGGCCGAACTGGTCCCGGATCTCAGTTGGCGGCAGCGGATGTCGGCAAAGCGGACGCTGGAGCGGCGAGACTGGGTGGTCAAGGCGATGCATGACGTGATCGCGGCCCGGCAGGCGGCTGCGGCGTCGGCGGCGTCCTGAACCTCTCAACGCGGTTCGATGGAGTGAACGTCAAGTACCCCATCGGCGACGGTGAACTTGATGTTGAATCCGGCGAACAAAAGCCCATAGCGCCGGGTGGGATCGTCCTGATAGGCCGGACGTGGGTCTTCGGCGAGCAGGCCGCGTAGGGCAGCCCGCTTGTCGGGTGGGACGAGTGCCAGCAACTCGTCGGGGATCTCGACCCGGACGCGATAGTCCGCGTGACAGTCGGCGAAGCCGAATCGGGCGTCGGTGTGGATGTCGGCTGCTACGTAGGGTTTGATGTCGTAGATCGGTGTGCCGTCCATCAGATCAGTGCCGCCGACGTGCACCACCGGGCCGAGTTGTGGGTCAGGCTCGATACCGAGCAGCCGCGCCGATGACAGTCCAATAGGATTCGGGCGAAACGGTGACCTGGTGGCAAAGACCCCCATCCTGGTTTCGCCGCCAAGCCGGGGTGGCCGCACGGTGGGCGACCACGACTCGTTCTGCGATCGCATCGAGGCTGAGAACTCCCAGAGCAACCAAAGGTGACTGAAACCGTCGAGGCCGCGCACCGCATCGGGGTTCCGGAAACCCGGCTCGAAGACGACTGTGGCGCGCAGTTCGGGGACCAGACCTGACTGCCTGGGAATCCCGAACTTGGCGGGGAAGTCACTTCTGATGCGCGCGATGGTGATCACGAGCAAATGAAAGCATGGCCAGCAGCCAGCCTTGGACGACGGGCAGGCCACATCGGATGGGAGCAGAATCCGAAGGCGTCTTGCATACAGTCACTCAAAGCCTGATGACCTCGAAGCTGACCGCCAACTCCACCCCGACCGACGACCCGGTGCTCCGCGCGATCCGTTCCAGGAAGTCGCGGGGTTTACTCATCGGATGATCGCCGAGCCCGTCAAGGTAGCCCCGGTGTGCTGCCAGCGAGGCGACACCGGCGTCGAAGCAGTCAGTTACATCAACGTAGCCGTTGGCTTGTGGGCTAGCACTGATCAACAGTTGGCCCGCAGACCACGGCATCAGGTTCTCCTCGCGCACGAGTTCGGGAAAGACCCACCGATTGGCGGCGTCCCGCACCCCATCAAGGACGGCTCGGCCGACCGCCACATGGTCGGCCTGGTTCGGCATCGCCGGCCCCCAGTAGTCGTGGTGGTTGCCGGTGATGACGACATCTGGGCGCGCCACTCGCACCGCGCGGGCGATGTCCTTGCGCAAGTCGAGGCTGTAGGTGACCATGCCGTCCGGGTAGTCCAGGAAGTCGACTTGGTCAACTCCGACCAGGCGGGCGCCCGCGATCTGTTCGCGAACCCGCAACGGCCCGGCCTCAGCCGGCGGCAGGGCGTCGATTCCGGCCTCACCACGGGTGACGAGCAGGTAGCTGACCTGCTTACCCTGGTTGGTCCAGCGCGCCACGGCCGAGGCCGCGCCATATTCGAGATCATCTGGGTGGGCCACGATGGCCAGTGCGGTCTGCCAGTTTTCGTCGATGGGCTGTAGGCCTGCCATGACCTCAACCTTAGGTTCTTGGGCGTGCACGCCGAAACGAAATAGCCCATGACGGGTTGGCGCGTTGGCTGACTGCAAGCGTGCATCTTGGCCTCATCGGGATCGCGGGAGCGCGTGGCCTGGGGCGGGCCGGGCTATGATCCTGGCGAGTGCCGGCGCAGGGAGGAAGATGCAGCAGATCGGGTTCGACCGCGACAAGTACATCAACCTCCAGACTGAACAGATCCTTGCCCGGCGTCGGCAGTTCGGCGGCAAGCTCTACCTCGAGTTCGGGGGCAAGCTGTTCGACGACATGCACGCCTCGCGAGTGCTGCCGGGCTTCACCCCAGACAACAAGATCGTGATGCTGGAGAAGGTCGCCGACGAGGTCGAGATCGTGGTGGTCATCAGTGCGCTCGACCTAGCGAACAACAAGGTGCGAGCCGACCTCGGCATCCCCTACGAGGCCGACGTGCTGCGATTGATCGATGAGTTCCGTTCCCGCGGCTTGTTCGTGGGTAGCGTCGTAATCAGCCATGTCACAGAGGAGAACCGGCAGGCGCGCAACTTCAAGCGCAAGTTGGAGCGGCTAGGTCTCAAGGTCTACCGGCACTTCCCGATCAAGGGCTACCCCAACAACGTCTCGCTCATTGTCAGTGACGACGGCTACGGACGCAACGAGTACATCGAGACCAGCCGTGACCTCGTGGTGGTGACCGCGCCCGGACCCGGCAGCGGCAAGATGGCCACTTGTCTGTCGCAGCTGTATCACGACTATCGGCGAGGCATCTCGTCGGGCTACGCGAAGTTCGAGACGTTCCCGATCTGGAACCTGCCGCTGGCTCATCCGGTGAATGTCGCCTACGAGGCGGCTACCGCAGACCTTGATGACGTGAACTTGATCGACCCTTTCCATCTGGCCGCCTATGGTGAGCAGGTCGTCAACTACAACCGCGACGTCGAGGTGTTCCCGGTGCTGAATCGGCTCTTCGAGCAGATTCTCGGCCGCTCGCCGTACAAGTCGCCGACCGACATGGGTGTCAACATGGCTGGCTACTGCATCAGCGACGACGGGGTCTGCCGTGCCGCAGCCGAGCAGGAGGTGATCCGGCGCTACTACAAGGCCCTGGTTGCCGAGCGCCGGGAAGACCTCGAGCCGACCCAATCCGATCGAATCGCGCTGCTGATGAGCAGGCTCGGCTTGGTCAAGGAGGACCGGCCGGTCGTCCAGCCGGCCCTCGCCGTGGAGCGACGAACCAAGGCGCCAGCCGCGGCGATCCAACTCCCTGACGGACGCATCGTGACGGGCAAAACATCGCCGCTACTCGGTGCCTGTTCGGCGATGCTGCTGGACGCGCTTAAGGCGCTGGCAGGCATCGACGAAGGGGTGAAGCTGCTTGCCGTAGAGACCATCGAGCCGATTCAAACCCTCAAGACCAAGCACCTGGGCAGCCTCAACCCGCGGTTGCACACCGATGAGGTCTTGATTGCGCTGTCGGTGAGCGCCAACCGGGACGACAACGCTCGCCGGGCACTCGCCGAACTGCACAGGCTGCGTGGTTGTGACGTGCACACCACCGTGATCCTCGGTTCGGTCGATGAGGCCATCTTCCGCAACCTCGGCGTCCAGGTGACCAGCGAGCCGATCTATCAGTCGAAGAAGCTCTATCGCAAGCGCTGAACAAGGGTGGCTCGGCCGGACGTGATAGGCCCCGGACGGTACCGCAGCCGAGAGTGGACTAGTATCGCGGTGGCGAACGGACAGGATGGTGCGATGCGTGGGACCCAGTCCCAAGTTGGCGGGATACGTCCCTGGATTGTCTGGGTGGCCGCCACCCTGACCTTCGTGGTGGCCATGTTCTCCCGCACCTCATTCGGAGTGGCGAGCCTGTTCGCAGCCGATCGCTTTGCTCGCCCGGTGGCCTTGATGAGCACCTTCGTGGTGGTGCAGATGATTGTCTACGCCGGCATGCAGATTCCGGCTGGCTTGCTGCTCGACCGGATGGGCAGCCGCAAGACGATTGCCATCGGGTTGGCTGTGATGACCGTCGGCCAACTGGGGCTGGCGCTGGCCACCTCGTTCCCGGTCGGGTTGGGTGTGCGCGTCCTAATCGGCGGGGGAGACGCGCTGATCTTCATCTCCGCGATTCGGCTGATCCCGGTCTGGTTCGCGGCCCGTCAGGTTCCGTTGTTGACTCAGATCTCCTCGGTTGCCGGCCAGCTTGGGCAGTGGGCATCTGCTGTTCCGTTGGTGCGCATTCTGACCGACTTCGGGTGGACGCCGGCTTTTGTCACGGTGGCCGCGGCGTGTGCCGGCGGCTGGTTGTTGAACCTGCTCTTCGTCCGTGACCACCCGCCGGGAGCCCAGATCCCCAGACCCCAAGCGCGCCGCGGAGGTTTCGCCGGCGCCGGGGAGGTCATCGCGATGCCGGCCGGGCAGTTGGGATTCTTCATCCATATGTCGACCGCCTACTTCCCGTTGATCTTCACCTTCATGTGGGGGTTTCCGTTCCTGATCCAAGGTCAGGGTTTGACTGAGGCCCAGGCCGGCAACCTGTTCACCGTCATGGTTATCGCTGGCATCGCCGCCGGCCCACCGATGGGCGTACTAACCCGTATCTTCGAGCACCAACGCGTCGCCCTGGCCTTGATCGTTGCTGCCTTCACCGTGCTGGCCTGGACGGCGGTCCTGTTGTGGCCAGGCCCTGCCCCCATGCCGTTACTGGGTGTCCTGATGGTCGGTCTGGCGGCCTGTTTCCCGGCCTCCAACATCGCTTTCGACATCAACCGCAGCTTCGTGCCGCCGCACCGAATGGGCATCGGGTCGGGCCTGGTGATCGTCGGTGGCTTTCTCGCTGCGCTGTTGAGCATCGGGGTGATCAGTGTGGTCCTGGCCTGGGTGGGTGGTGCGAATCCCGGGCCGGACGCGTTCCGGATCGCGATGGCCACCCAACTGCCGGTCTGGCTGTTCGCGGTGACAATGGTTTTGCGGTCGCGCCGCAAGCTGCTGGCGGCCGGCCACCTCGTCTGACCAACTGCCTGCCGGCCGACGATCTGGGCGGACTACTTGATCAGCGGCACAAAGCTGTACCAGCCATGCGTGGTCACTACGTCCTCGCCATCTTGGTGGCGTACCACCCGCACCATCTCGCCTGCCACCGGGATGACCAGCACACCAGAGTCGCTGAGTTGGCCAACAAGTTCGGCAGGCAATTCATCGGCCATTGCCGAGACTAGGATCCGATCGAATCCAGCTTGATCGGGAATGCCCAAGACCCCTGGCTCAGCCAACCGGACGCTGGCCCATGGCCAGTCGGCCAGTGCCTCGCGAGCACTTTCCACAAGTTGCCAGATTCGCTCGACGCCCACGACCCGCCCGGTCGGGCCCACCAACTCGGCCAGCAGTGCAGTCGTCCATCCCGAGCCGGACCCTACGTCAAGGATCCGTTGGCCATCACGGACATCCAGCAATTCAAGCATGGCGGCAACCGTGGAGGGCTGCGAATTCGTTACGCCGAAACCGATCGAGATCGGCGCATCCACGTCGGCCAAGTGACGCTGATCAGGCGGCAGAAAGCGTTCCCGGGACGCCGCCCGGAACGCCTCTCTTACCCGCCGATCCATGGTCTGGTAAGCCTATCAGCGCGCCCGGAGGTGCTGAATAGTACCAAGGAGATACCCCCGGCGGACCGGGGGCACCTTCTGCACTGCGACGCTGAGCTACTCGGCGTCCAGATCGCGTTCGATGAGTGCCGCGATCTGCTCGACTGCTTCGGCGTTTTCGGATTCAACGGTGACCGTCGCGCCCTTGGCGGCGCCGAGCGTCATGATCATAAGGCTGGACGCGGCGTCGACGGGGTCGTCGTCGCTACCTTCGAGCGAGAGGAGGATCTCGTCGTCGTACTCTCCGGCGGCTTGCGCAATGAGCGCTGCGGGACGGGCGTGCAGCCCGACAGCCGAGCCGACGATGACGGTTTTGCTTGCCATGATGGTTACTCCTTTGTGGGTTGTCTTGGCAGGATATCTAGGATGCGAGTGCCGTGTCAGGCTTCTTGGCGCCAAACTGCTTGGCTGCGATGACAGCGGCGGCAGCCACCAGCACCCCAGCAACCAGCGCGATGAGGAATCCGATCTGGTTCTGCACCGCGAACAGCACGAAGATGCCGCCGTGGGGTGCCCGGAGTCCAACTCCCAGCGCCATCGACAAAGCGCCGGTGACCGCACCGCCGAGCATCATCGAGGGGATCACGCGCAGCGGGTCGGCCGCGGCGAACGGGATTGCGCCTTCGGAGATGAACGAAGCACCAAGCAGCCAGGCTGCGCGGCCGTTCTCGATTTCCGGTTCGGTGAACAGCTTCTTGCGCACCGTCGTCGCCAGCGCCAGCGCCAGCGGCGGAACCATGCCTGCGGCCATGACAGCGGCCATGATCTGGAAGGAGGCATCCGTCTGGGCAGACAGGCCCGCAGTGGCGAACAGGTAGGCGGCCTTGTTGACCGGACCGCCGAGGTCGAAGCACATCATCAGGCCGAGCACGACACCCAAGGCGATGGCCGATCCTCCTGACATGCCCTCCAAGGCCGCGTAGAGGGTGGTAGTGATCCAGGCGAGTGGCCGTCCAAGCAGCATATACATCAGGCCACCGGTGATCATCGTCACCACGAGTGGAATGATGACGACCGGCATCAGCCCGGCGAGCCAGCGGGGGACCTTGAAGGAGCTGATCCACATCGCCAACAAACCCGCGATGAGGCCGGTGATCAAACCACCGATGAAACCTGCGCCGAGGGTCACCGAGATGGCGCCGCCCACGAAACCGGGGGCGATACCGGGACGGCCGGCGAGCGCGTAGGCGATGTAGCCGGAAAGGGCTGGCACCAGGAAACCGAAAGCGGCCCCACCGATGGTGAACAAGACCGCGCCCAGGTAGAAGATCCCGGCGCTCCAACCCTGGGCAATGGCCAGGTCTGCCAGGGAGCCGTACGAGGCGCAAGTCGCAGCGTCCACGCCTGCCGCCCAAGACGGCAGCGCGGCACAGTCGGGGGCCAATGCGATGTCGTAGCCGCCGAGCAGGAAGCCGAGCGCGATGAGCAAACCGCCGGCCGCCACGAACGGAATCATGTAGGACACGCCGGTCATTAGCGCCTGCTGGATGCGCTTGCCCCAGCCGAGCTTGGCCCCTTCGCCGCTGGCCTCGGACGAGGCAGCAGCAACTCCCGAGACGCGGCGGGCGTTCGGATTCTTTGCGGCATCAAGGGCCTCGGTCAGCATCTTCGCCGGTTCGTTGATGGCGCGTTTCACGCCGGACTCGACCACAGGCAGGCCAGCAAACCGCTCCCGCTCTTTGACGCCGACATCGGTGGCGAAGATGACGGCCGCTGCCCGGCGAATGGTCTCGGCAGGCAGCGGAGTTACGGCCCCTGAGCCTTGGGTTTCGATCTGGACTTCCACCCCGGCCTCCTGGCCAGCTGCGACGAGGGAGTCAGCGGCCATGAAGGTGTGCGCGATACCGGTGGGGCAGGCGGTGACGCCGACGATGAGCGGCTTGTCGTCGCTTGCCGCCGCGCTCGCGGCAGGTGCTGTAGACGCGGCGGCAGCGACTGCGGTCGCGGGAGTCGGTTGAGCGACTGCTGCTGGCTGCACGACGGCGGTCACGAGATCGACGATCTCATCGGATGAGGCCGCCGCCCTTAATGAGGCCAAGAAGTCCTTCTTGATCAGTGCCCGAGCCAATTTGGTCAGCAGCTTCAAGTGGTCGGCATCGCCGTCGGCGGCCGCCGCGATCAGGAAGACGAGGTCTGAGGGACCGTCCTTGGCGCCGAAGTCGACTGGTTGAGACAGCCGCGCGAAGGCCAGGGAGGCCTCAGAGACCGCGGCCGAACGGCAGTGCGGGATGGCGAAGCCGCCGGGAAGGCCGGTGGCGGCCTTGCCTTCGCGCTCCATAGCGTCGGCCGTCAGACCGGCCGCGTCGGCGCGGCCCGCGTCTGCTACCAGTTGGGCGAGTGACGCGATGACGGCATCCTTGGTGGCGCCGAGGTCAGCGTCCAGTGCCACCAGGTCACGGGTGATTAGTTGCATCGGGGGACTTTCTGTGAGGAAGCAGCGGTTGGTGGTCAGGCAATGCGGGTGACGGGCACCTGATCGGGGTGCACGACTTCGGGATGGGGCAAGGAGGTGCCGGGCAGACCCGCCGCAGCGGACCCGTAGGCGGTTGCGTTCGCCAGGCAACGGTCGGGTGAGTACCCGGCCGCCTCGGCGAGTACGAATCCGGCGACTGCGGAGTCGCCGGCGCCAACCGTGCTGAGCACGGTGACCTTCGGGGTGCTGGAATACCAAGCGCCCTCAGCGTTCACCAGGACTGCCCCGGCCGCGCCCAGAGTGACCAGCACGTTCGCGATGCCACGGGCGTGCAACGCGCGTCCGGCCTCGACGATCGCGGACACGTCGCCAGACTCGGCAGACGCCTCGAAGGCCGCAGCGTCACCACCGGTGAGCTGCGCCAACTCGTCGGAGTTCGGCTTGACCAGGTCGAACGCGGCGCCAGGCAGAGCTGAGATGACTGTGTCCAGGGCCGCGCCCGAAGTGTCGATGGCAACCTTGCATCCGAGTCGGGTGAGCGCGGGGGTCAAGGTTGCGTACCAATCGTCAGGTGCGCCGGGCGGGAGCGAGCCGGACAGCACCACCCAGTCGGCGCCGCGG
This sequence comes from Brooklawnia sp., assembly GCA_012517115.1. GTDB lineage: Bacteria > Actinomycetota > Actinomycetes > Propionibacteriales > Propionibacteriaceae > Brooklawnia. Next base: position 25,049 of record JAAYVP010000204.1, read on the forward strand.
GCTTCTTCGAGTAGGAGCGCCGTGGCCGCGGCCACTTGGGCGGCGCTGAGCGTCGGGCCAGGCTCGTTGATCTTAGTGGTCGTGCCGTCGGGCTCGGTGATGGCGGTGTTCGTGCGGACTCGGTAGGGACCGTCCACGGTATGTGAGTGCGCTTGGACGCCGGCGGCCTCGACGAGCGGCAGGAAGGCCCCGTCGGCGAACGACAGCACGGGCTTGACCGGTACGCCGGCGTAGGAGATGCAGCGGGCGACATTGATGCCCTTGCCGCCAGCCTCTTCGCTGACGCTGATCGCCCGGTGGACCTCGCCTGGGGCGAGCGGCTCGTCCAGTCCGATGGTCTTGTCCAGGCTTGGGTTGGCTGTGAATGTGACGATCATGCGACCACTACCTCCACTCCTTGTTCGATGAATTCGGCACGCACCCGGTCGGTGATGCCGTCGTCGGTGATGAGCACGTCCACGTCCGACAGTTTCGCGAAACAATGGAGCGATTCGGTGCCGATCTTGGAACTGTCGACCAAGGCCACCACGCGCCGCGCGATGCTGACCATGGCCTGCTTAACTGAAGCTTCGTCGAGATCTGGCGTCGAGAAGCCATGTTGGGTGGACATTCCGTTGGCGCCCACGAAGGCAACATCGACGCGCATGCGGCTGAGCGCTTCTGCAGCTCTCGCACCGACCACGGACTGGGTGAGGCCGCGCACCCGCCCACCCAGCATCAGGACAGCTGCCGCGTCCCGCCCCGAGAGCAGAGCCGCGATGGCGACGGAGTTGGTGATGACGGTGGGCAGGGGACCGTTGTCGGAGAGAAGGGCGGCGAGCTGGCCTGTTGTGGTTCCTGCGTCGAGGATCATGCTGCCGTTGGCAGCGGGCAAGTATTCCAGAGCGCGACGAGCTATCGCGGTCTTCTGGGGGATGTTGTGTCCCTCGCGCTCCACTAAGCCGAGTTCGGGTGCGAAGATGCCCGTTGCGCGGGGTAGTGCGCCGCCGTGGATGCGCTGGAGAATTCCGCGTTCGTCCAGCAGTTCGAGATCGCGTCGGATCGTCTCGGTTGTGACGCCGAACCGGTCGGCAAGTTCGGCCACGCTCACCCGATCGTGCTCGTGCGCCAGAGCAACGATCATTCGTTGGCGTTCAGCTGCGTACATCTCACCTCCTCGTGTTGCTTAGTATTGTTTTACATGACTTTATGTTGAAAAGCAAGCTTGCATGGCCAAGATCGATGTGACATTATATGGGTAATACTTGACTGGAAGGGTGGGCCTCATGACCTCAGCAGATCTCTTGACCGGAACCGGTGTCGTTCCCGGCATCGCCTATGCGCCCGCGGGATGGGCACGTAAGCCGCCCCAGGTCCCCGTCGACACCCGCATCATTCGTGAGGAGGATCGACCAGCCGAGACTGAGCGTTTCCGTGCGGCCGCAGATACTGTGGCGGCACGATTCGCCGCCCGGGCCTCCGCCGCCACGGGGGCGGCCAGCGAAGTCTTAGCCGCCACCGCCACGCTCGCGGCGGATCGCGGTTGGATTCGCACGGCCACCCGCCAGATTGCTGCGGGGAAGCCCGCCACCACCGCTACTGCGGAGGCCATTGCCAAGTTCGTCGCGCAGTTCGAGAAGCTCGGTGGCTTGATGGCCGAACGCACTACCGACTTGAACGACATCCGCGACCGCGTCATCGCTGAGATCCTCGGGCTACCTGAGCCGGGCGTCCCGCAGCCCGACCAGCCGATCATCCTGCTGGCCTTAGACCTTGCGCCATCCGACACCGCGGGGCTCGACCCGAGCAAGATCCTCGGGCTGGTGACCCAATTCGGCGGGCCCACCAGCCATACGGCGATCATCGCCCGACAGTTGGGTATCCCCTGCGTCGTCGCGACTCCAGACCTGGGCCTGGTTGAGGACGGAACTGCCGTTTTGGTTGACGGCACCACCGGGACCATCCGCTGGGGCGTCCCCGAGGCTGAGGCTCGCGAGCTGGTGGCCGCCGATGCGAACAGGCGCGCGGCAGTCCGCGCCTGGACAGGCCCTGGCCGGCTGGCGTCCGGAGAACCCGTGCAACTCTTGGCCAATGTTCAAGACGGCGCCGGTGCGCGCACGGCGGCCGAGTCCCCCGCCGAGGGAATTGGGCTGTTCCGCACCGAACTGTGCTTCCTGACTGCCCAGACCGAACCCAGCGTGTCGGAGCAGGCCGCGATCTACCGTGAGGTGCTTGACGCCTTCCCGGGCAAGAAAGTGGTCGTCCGAACGCTGGACGCCGGCTCTGACAAGCCTGTACCCTTCGCTGACCACTCACACGAAGAGAACCCGGCGCTCGGTGTGCGTGGGGTGCGTCTGTCGTTCGCCCGGGAGGGGCTGCTGGAGCATCAGTTGGACGGCATCGCCGAGGCGGCCGTCGACCAACAGGGCGAGAAGTCTTCGGTCTGGGTCATGGCGCCGATGATTTCGACCATCGACGAGGCTCGTCGGTTCGCAGCCGAGGTGCGCAAGCGAGGATTGCTCGCCGGAGTCATGGTCGAGGTGCCCTCGGTCGCGCTGTTGGCCGAGGCATTCCTCAATGAAGTCGACTTCCTGTCGATCGGCACCAATGACCTCACCCAATATGCGATGGCCGCTGACCGCATGGCGCCCGACCTGGCATACCTCACCGACCCGTGGCAGCCCGCGGTGCTACGACTGATTACCTCGACCGCCGCGGCTGGGGTGAAGTTGAGCAAGCCGGTGGGCGTTTGCGGTGAGGCGGCCGCTGACCCGGTCCTCGCCTGCGTCCTGGTCGGACTCGGTGTGACCTCACTCTCGATGGCGTCTGCGGCGATCCCCGCAGTTGGGGTCGCTTTGGCCAACGCGACGCTCGAGCAGTGCCGCCGGGCCGCCGAAGCCGCCCTGCAGGCGACCACAGCGGCCGATGCCAAGGCGGCCGCCTTGGAGGTCTTGGACAACTGATCACGGCGGGCGGGATTTTGCCTGCACGCGCCGCGGGATGCTCAGTTCGCTGGAACAGGCATCGCCTCCTGACGAAGCGGCCGGTTGGCCAGCCCCGTCAGGAGGCGATTGCGAGTGCGATCAGGGCTTCAGGCTGTGCAGCCAAGCCAGCAGGTAGCTGCGGGTGTTGCCGTCGTCGATCAGGTCTGCCGGCAACTTGCGGGCCTCCTCAAGTGCGGCCAACCGTTCCGGTTCACCCTGTAAGGCGGAGTACATCAGCAGGTAGTCGCCGTACTGTTGGGCGAATCCGCGGTTGGCGGTGGCCTCTGCGACGTTGGCGCCGATCCGCTCGGGGTCACCCGCCAGGTGCCCGGACGAGGGACTGGCCGGGATGACCAAGATCGCCATCGCCGCGGCCGGCTCTGCCGAGAACCAGGTTGCGTAGTCACGCTTGCCACCGAAGACGAGCGGGCTGATCTGGTGCTGGTAGCCGTCGTAGACCGGATCGGTCTTGTCGAAATCGGTCCAATATGCCCGGGCAGCCTGCGCCTCAAGGGCGTGCATCCAGGTGGCCTGCGTCTCAAGCTCCGAATTGCCGGAAACCTGGGCCCAAAGCGTCAGCCCGGCGTACGCGTGCACCGCCTCCGATGAGGATTCCTGATTGTTGCCGTCGGCGAATGGGGCGGTGCCGGACGCCCACGAGTGCGATTGGTAGACGTCGAAGTTGCGGCGTACCGGGAAGTCCTGCGTGGCAACCGAGGTGGCGATGTCGGCGGCCAGCAGGTTCATCACCGGCGCGATGCGTGCCACCAGTTCGGGATCGTCCTGGCCGAGCACACCGGCCGCGTAGAGGAAGTACCCGTAGTGGAAGTGGTGGTCGTTGAACTCGTCGGACCCGAACGACGGGGTCTGGCCGACGATACCGCGGTTCGTGCTGTCGTAGAAGAAACAGAATGCGGATTCACTTGTGCAGCCAGCCGGGTCCGTCCAGCGCAGCAAGGTCTCAGTCACCCGCGTCCGCAACTCGTCGGCGGCCGTCCGATCACCCAGCTGGGACGCGATGGCGTAGAGCTGCGCGTCCCGGTATAGCGCCTTGCCGCCGAAGTAGGTATCGGCAGGGTAGGCCTCGGCGTCGGCGACATCGGCTGTCAAGGCGGCCGCCAGCTCTGCCCGCTCATCACCGTTCAGATCGGCTAGATCGAGGCTGGCTCTCGCCTGCTGAATCGGGGACGACCAGGTCAGCTCATTGCCGGCGTAGAGCCGCATCGCGCCGAAGATCGTTTCGTAACTGCCCAACGCCGACGACTCCTTGGGCAGGCCGTCCTGCTGGTGAGGGAGTACCCCGTAGGCGGTTTGTCCGCCGTCGGCAGTCTGGTAGTTCAAGGTGGTCGAGACCTCGTCGGCGCCGACCTCGTAGGAGACCGAGGTTGACTGCACGGGATCGGCCAACGCGGCGAGGGCTTTGGCGTCCCCGTCGCTCGGCACCACGAACCATGTCACCCGGCCACCCGGCTCGACTTCGACTGAGGTCTCGGAGATGGTGGCCTTCTCGGCGACCGCGCCGTACGTGTGGGTTCCGTCGGTCGCCGTCCACAACTCGTCGGTCTGGCTGAAGACGATGTTCGTCCCGACAGTGATGGCCTCGTCCGTAGTGAAGGTGACGAACGGCGAGCCCTCCGCGATCCGGACCTGGCCGCTGGCGCCTTGAGCGGACAGCGTGACCGATGCCTCGTCGTAGGCGCTCACCTGCCACGAATCCACTCCAGGAACCGAGACCTTCACCGATGGCCGGTAGCCGCCCATGATGGTCTTCCCAGTAGTCGTGACATCGGGGACGCCGAAACCGAGCCCCTCAGAGTCCGCACCGAACGACAAGGGCAGCGGGAAGACAGGTTGGGTCTGCTCGCCGAAGACCAGTCCCGAGAACCACTTGTTGGTGGGCGGAAGTAGACCCGGAGCCAGCCGTTCGGGTTTCAGGTCTTTGCCGGGCTTGCTGCCCAGTTCCTCGATGGAGGCTCGCAACTCGTTGGCGTCCAAGACGGGTGTCCCGCTGGACGACTGGTTGGTCGTGGACTCAGTGGGGGCGTCACTATCGTCGGACGCGGCAGTGCAGCTTGCGAGCAGCACGGTGGCAGCAAGCAGAGCGGCGAATCTGGTGTGGAACTTACCCATTAGCGCAGTCCAATCTTGGTCAGGAAAGTGAGTACGGCATCAGTCGGGCCCGCGAGGAAGCCGTCGTCACGAAGCGACATGCTGACCGACACCGGGGTACCGCGCTGCCCGAGGGTGCCGAGCTCGGCTGCGTTCAGCTCATCGCTGACGACGCGCACTTCGGACACGGTCTCGCCGTTGGACGAGGTGATCTGCACCCCAGCCACTTCACCGCTCAGCCGGTCGTTGTTCGGCATCAGAATCTCGGCGCGGGCACCGAGCTCCACCCGCCCGTAGTCCAGCGGCGACAGGGTGTAGCTGGCAAGCACTGAGCGTTCCTGATCGGAGACGATGGCGGCCAGGGATTCTCCGTCGTTCACGAAGGAACCCAACACTCCTTTCACGTTGGTGACGTAGCCGTCGGCCACTGCCTTGTAGGTGACCAACCCCCGGGCGGGGTCCAGGTCGAAGGCAACGTTCGATGCCGGCTGGGCGCCCTGGGCGAAGGCTTGCTGGAGGGACGCCGAGGTGACCACGAACATCGGTTCGCCGACGGTGACCTCGTCGCCTTCGGCGACGAAAACCTGGGTCACGACGCCACCGTAGCTGGAGGCGACGTTCGAGACCGGGGCGTCAACAATCGCGTGATCGCTGGGGACCTGTTGCTGGCGCTGGTTGAACAGCAGGGTGAGTGCAGTCATGAGGATCAGGACCGCTGCGATCCCGCCCCAAAGCTTGATGTGGTTACGGAGGTTCATTTGAGACCAACTCGCTTTCTGGGTGCCGTTCAGGCGTTGACCGGTGTATGGGCGGCCGCCCGGGACGGCGTGTACGGCCTGGTCGGGGCAGATGCGTCAGAGGATTCGGTGGCCGGGACCGGCTCGGGGGAGGAGTGGGTTACCGAGCGCAGCAATTCGTCGCGTGCCTGGCGTGCGTCCAGGATCCCGGCACGGTCGAGCACCAGGTGCTGGGCAGGGGTCTGAGTCTTCTCGTCGGACGAGCCGCGCCGCGGCTTCGGGCCCGCGCCGAGACGCTCCCGGCGGGTTTCCCGGTCTTCGGCGAAGGCCGCCAGCACGAACCCGCCCACAATGCAGGCGTTGGTGAAGGCCCAGAAGGTGGCCAGGTTGACCGACTGCATGTTCCAGTCACGCCATAGCGAGACCACGGTGGTGCAGACCAGGAAGACAAACGTGTAGACCTGCGGACCGATGAAGTTGAACGCCGAGGCCTTGCCGCCGGTGGCCCCGGTGACCGACCACTTGGTGTCGATGCCGAGGAAGGCGTTGCGCAGCGCTTTGAAGTAGATCGGGAAGGAGTTCGCCGCCAGCAGCAGCACCTCCCAGCGGAAGGTGCCGGCGACCAAGGCGGCCAGCACGATCTGCAGGACGTAGAAGCCGGCGTAGAAGAGCACCCACTGCATGGGCCCCACGGTCAGGTTCACCGGCCGCAGGTCGAAGAAAACCTCCATCGCAGGCAACAGCAACAGCAACCCGGGTGCGATGCCGGTCAGGTAGTGCGTGGCGGTCACGAAGTACATCAACCGTTGGTCCATGGTGAGCTTGCGTTTGCGGCCCAGCGGGTTGTGGGTGAACAGGATCTCGAAGCCACCGGTCGCCCAACGCAGCTGTTGCTTGCTGTAGGCCTCGACGGTGTCTGGGGTGTCGCCAGTTGCCAGCTTCTTCGCCACGAAGACCGATCGCCAGCCGCGCTCATGGAGCATCAGCGAGGTCCAGACGTCTTCGGACTTCGAGCCGGTGAACATGCCGCCAATGTCAAGTACGGCGTTGCGGCGGAAGAGCACGTTGGTGCCGACGCAGAACGCCGCGTTGAAGGCGTTGCGGCCCGGCTGGACGAAGCGGTAGAACATGGACTGCATGAAACCGGCGCCGCGTGAGATGAAATTGTGCAGGTTGCCGTAGGTCTGCGGGGTCTGCACGAACGCGACATTCGAGTCGGCCATATAGGGCAGGGTCTCCTCGATGAACTCCGGCTCGGCGACGAAGTCGGCGTCCAGAATGATGAAGAAGTCCTCTTTCGCGACGCTGAGCGCGTTGTTGATGTTGCCTGCCTTCGCGCCGGCGTTGCTGAGGCGTCGGATGTAGCCGCATTTCAGTTGGGCAGCCAGGTCACGAACGTCGTCGGAGTTGCCGTCATCGAGGATGTAGGTGGAGTGCAGACCGTGCATCGCCATCGCGGCAGTGACGGTGCGGCGGATGGTGTCGATCGGCTCACCGTAGACCGTGATGAAGGCGGCCACGCTCACCTGCTCGCCATTCAAGTACAGCGGCCAACGGGTGGGATCGTCAGTCAGCCCCAGGTGTTCGTTGAGCTGGTGGTCGTAGAGCTTGCCCTGGGCCTCGAAGAAGGCGAACGGTGGCTGCTTGCCGTAGCCAACGAGGATCGTCCACATGCTCATCAGTGCGTGGAAGACCAGCACGATTTCGGCGAAGATCACAATCAGCCAGGGGATCAGGTCACCGCGGTTGGCCGGGTTGAGCAGGAACCCCCCGTAGGCGAGGACGCCCAGGGTGGCCAGGAGGGTGACGACCAGCACCAGCGGCGAGTATGGATTGCGGGTGGCCGTCCGCCGCTCGTCGGGGTCGAGTTCGTCCACGTGGCGAAGCTCGTTGGCCAAGTTGAGATCGGACAGGTCCGTCGGAGCGACGGCGGCGGAGTGCCGCCTCGTCAGAGAGATCATTGGCACGCTCCTTCACCAGTATCGGAGGGGTGGCCTGGAAGCCGACGTGGTGGGGATGGCATTCGCATGCTGGAAGTCATGGCTTTCGCACTCGCCCACTTGATGTGTCGGTCAATGTGTGTCTCTTGGGGTCTGGCTCGGGGCGAGCTCCTTTCCGCGAACTAATTGAAACAGAGACCGTTCAACTAGCAGCATCAAGCGGCAACTATTTGCCACGTTCGGTTGCCAGTGTTGCCACTTTCTCTCGGAGATGGCGACGCCCGTTCTGACCGGGCAGCGCGGCGTCCAGCCCCCGGCGATCTACGCACCGCCAGCTGGTGTGGCTCTCACGGCATGCTCCAGGGTCAAGAGCGTGGACTTGGCGTCGAGGCCGCCGACGTAGCCGCCCAGCGTGCCGTCGCTGCGAAGCACTCGATGGCAGGGGACCACGATGGGCAGGGGATTGGTGGCACAAGCGGTGCCCACCGCCCTGACCGCAGTGGGGTTGCCGACTGCTTCGGCGACCTGCTTGTAGCTACGGGTGAACCCGTAGTCGATCCTGGGGAGGTATTGCTGCACCTGGTGGCGGAACCCTGCCGAGAGCCGTTGGTCCAATTGGAGCTCGAATCGGTGGCGGTGGCCGGCGAAGTACTCCTCGAGCTGAGAAGCGACGTCGTCGAGGTGGCTGGGGGAGTGCAAGATGCGGGGGCTGACCCGTGCAGACAGCTTTTCCAGCACCGTGTCGAAGCCCTCGCGTTCGTAGGCGACTCGCAGCAGCCCGCGATCGGTCTTGGCGAGCAGCAGCTTGCCGATCGGTGAGTCGACGGTTCGGTAAACGATGTCGAGGGTGCCGCTGTCGGCAGCGGACGCAACTAGCCGGGCGTGGAGAAGTTCGAGGACTCCCGGTTCGATGGGGAACTGAATGTCAACGGCCGCAGGCCGAGGGCTGGTCTGGTTACTCATCTGGCTGCTCCCAACTCGTAGACCGCTTCATTCGGCGGCGTAGCGTCTTGATACCGTCTGCGGATGCCCGGCGCACCGCTTCTGGGGTGGAGCCGATGACGGCTGCGGTCTCGGTGTGCGGTAGGCCGCCCAGATAGTGGTAGGCGACCGCGAGGCGTTGCCGTTCGGGCAACTGGGCAACCAACTGCCAGACAGTCAGATCGGGCAGCCCCGCGTCGTCCAGGCCTGCTGACAGTTCCGGCAACCGATCAGTTGGGATCGCCCGCCTCCCCCGAGTGCGGATTATGTCAAAAGTCTTGTTCTTGGCGATGCGCACCAGCCACGCCTCGACGTTGGTGTCCTCCGGCATGGTGGGCCACGACCTCAGCGCGGAGAGGAAGGTCTCAGACCAGGCGTCCTCAGCGTCGGCGTTGGGCCCCAACGCTGCGCGGCAGACCCGCAGCACGGTGGCTCCGTACTGCTGCACACAATGCTCGAAGGGACCCAAGGTGTTCATCATCCAGAAGACGTCAGCGCCGGGAGGAATGTGAGGTGGTATCTCGATGCTCCAGACCCACGATCCCGGCCGGAAGAGTCGGCTACAGCAGCGGCACCAGGTCTGCGACCGACTCCAGCACCACTGAAGGACGGTACGGGTAGCTCGCAATGTCTTCGCGACTGGTCGATCCCGTCAGGACGAGCACGGTGGTCAGGCCCGCCTCCATGCCCGCAACGATGTCGGTGCTCATGGTGTCGCCGATCATCCCGGTCGACTCGGAATGCGCCTGGATCCGGTTGAGTGCGGTGCGGAACATGATGGGGTTGGGCTTTCCTATGACATAGGGCTTCTTGCCGGTTGCGGCGGTGATCATGGCGGCGAACGCGCCGGTCGCCGGGACGATGCCGGTCGTATCGGGTCCGTGTGTGTCGGGATTGGTGATGATGAACCGGGACCCGGCGTTGATGAGCCGGATCGCCCGAGTTACTTGGTCGAAGGTCAACGCTCTCGTCTCGCCGAGAACGACGTACTCCGGGTCGATATCGGTCAGGACGAACCCCGCCTCATGCATAGCTGTGGTCAGTCCGGCTTCGCCCATCACGAACGCCGTCTTCTCGCCGCTCTGGTTGGTCAAGAAGGTGGCGGTTGCCATCGCCGAAGTCCATAGATTCTCTTCAGGGACGTCCAGACCCGACCGGGTGAGCCGGGCGGCAAGGTCGCGGGGAGTGAAGACCGAGTTGTTGGTCAGCACGAGGTACCGGCGACCGGTCTCATGCCACTTGGCCAGCAGTTCGGCGGCGCCGGCCAGGGGTCGGTCTCCATGTACCAGGACGCCATCCATGTCGGTCAGCCAGCACGTCAGATCGCGCAGTTCAGTCATGCCTCAACTGTCTCACGCTTGCACCAGTGTGCTCGCCATCGTTCGCGCCGCGTGGCCTTGGACGCGGGGAAGCGCCCACTCATCGCGCATAATGACATAATGTCACTTATCGGACTTATGCGGTTTCACCAATCCAGTTGACACTGCGGGGTGGGTCCGCTCTCGGTCTGCAACGTGGCATGTTCGATTCCGTGCTGCTGTGCCAGGACTTCCTGTGCCTGCGTGAGAACCTCTTGGGTGGGGCTGTTGGCGTCCACCACCAAGTGCGCGGTCGCGACGTGCATTCCTGAGGTGAGCGTCCACAGGTGCAGATCATGCACGTCGGTCACCCCGGGCACCGCCTCGAGGTCACCGGCCACTTCGTCGACGCTGACATCGGGCGGCGCCTCCTGCCCGAGGATGGCCAGCACCTGGCGGCCCAACACCACCGCTCGGACGGCCACGAATGCTCCGATGGCCAGCGCCACCACGGTGTCCCAGAGGTGCCAGCCGGTGATTGCGATCAACAGGCCGGCCACCAGGACCCCGACGCTGCCGGCGGCGTCGGAGATGACCTCGAAGTAGGCGCCCTTGACGTTGATCGAGCTCTTTGCCCCGTCGCGCAGCAGCAGCAGCGAGATCACGTTGACCACTAGGCCGAGTGCGCCCACGACAAGCATCGGTGTGGTGGCGACATCATTCCCGTGGCCGAGTCGGCTGAAGGCCTCGACCAGCACGTAGACAGCCACTCCGGCCATGATCAGGACCGTCAACCCGGACGCGAATACCTCGGCCCGGTATGCACCGTAGGTCATCTTGCCAGTGGCTGCCGAGCGGGCCGCCCATGTGGTGGCCAGTAGCGCAGCCCCCAGCGCCACGACGTCGGCGAGCATATGTCCGGCGTCCGAGATCAGCGCCAGCGACCCCGCGAGAATCCCGAAAACCAGTTCGACGACCATGAATAGCGTCACCATCACGAAGGTGGCGAGCATTCGTCCCCGGTAGCGCGCGCCGACATGACCGCTGACCGGCGCGTGGCTATGCGAGTGGTTCATCGGTCGTCACCTCATGGGCTTCGTCCAACAGGTTGGGGTCGATTTGCTGAACCACCTCGTACAGGTCGCCAAGCGCATGCGCTAGGCGCACATCGGCTAGCCGGTAGCGACTGCGGCGACCCTCTGGCACCGCGACGACCATTCCGCATCCGCGCAAGCAGGCCAGGTGGTTCGACATGGACTGCCTGGTCACTCCGAGTGCGTCCGCCAGGTGCGCCGGGTAGGAATCGTGCAGGCGTAGATGCATGAGGATGCCCACCCTTGTCGGATCGGACAGGGCGTGCCCGAAGCGAGCCAGCGCCGCCAACGAGTCCACGGCGGATGTCGTCGTCATGGTTTAACAATACACGCAATTATGAATTCAAGAAACAATGAACTGACTTAGATCACCCGTCTCACGTCTGTGCCACATAACGCGCCAGGTGCTGACCGGTCAAGGTTGCCTGCTCGGCGACCATTCGGGACGGTGTGCCCTCGAAGACGATCCGGCCACCCTGGTGACCAGCGCCGGGTCCGAGATCGATGATCCAGTCTGCGTGCGCCATCACCGCTTGATGATGCTCAATGGTGAGGACGGTGCGTCCCGAGTCGACTAGGCGGTCCAGCAGTGCCAGCAGTTGAGCCACGTCAGCGAGGTGGAGTCCGCTGGTGGGTTCATCCAGCACGTAGACGTCGCCGCTCAGCCCCATTTGGGTGGCAAGCTTCAGCCGCTGGCGTTCCCCTCCTGACAACGTCGTCAGCGGCTGCCCCAAGGTGACATAACCAAGGCCGACGTCGGTGAGCCGCTGCAGGATCCGGTGCGCCGCCGGCGTCTTCGCCTCACCGGAGGCGAAGAAGTCCGTTGCAGTCGCTACCGGCATGGCGAGGACCTCGCTGATGTCGTGGCCCTCGAGTTTGTAGCTGAGCACTGAAGCCTGAAAGCGCTTGCCGCCGCATTCCTCGCAGGTACTGGCCACCGTCTCCAGGAAGCCCAACTCGGTGTAGATGACGCCGTTGCCGTTGCAGACCGGACAGGCTCCTTCGGAGTTGGCGCTGAACAGTGCCGGCTTGACCCCGTTGGCCTTGGCGAATGCCTTGCGAATCGGGTCTAGCAGGCCGGTGTAGGTGGCGGGGTTGCTGCGCCGGGAACCTCTGATGGCGCTCTGGTCGATGACCACCACATCGTCCCGCTTGCCCAACGAACCGTGGATCAGCGAGGTCTTCCCCGAGCCTGCCACGCCGGTCACGACCACGAGCAGGCCCAAGGGGATGTCGACATCCACGTTGCGCAGGTTGTTGGTGGTAGCACCCCTGATCTCCAGCGTGCCCTTCGGTTTGCGCACCGTGGTCTTTAGGGACGCCCGGTCGCCCAGGTGGTGTCCGGTCACCGTATCGGCCGTCCGCAGTCCCTCAACGCTGCCGGTGAAGACCACCTCTCCCCCGCCGCTGCCGGCCCCCGGGCCCAGGTCGACGATCTGGTCGGCGATCTCGATCACTTCGGGTTTGTGCTCGACCACCAGCACCGTGTTGCCCTTGTCCCGCAGCCGGACGAGCAGTTCGTTCATCCGCTGGACATCGTGCGGGTGCAGCCCGATGGTCGGCTCGTCGAAGACGTAGGTGACGTCGGTCAGCGAGGATCCAAGGTGCTTGATCATCTTGATCCGCTGGGCCTCTCCCCCACTCAGCGTCCCCGAAGGACGCGCAAGGCTCAGGTAGCCCAGTCCGATCTCGGCGAACGCGTCGAGCAACTGCTGCAGGTTCGCGATCAGCGGGGCGGCCGCTGGCTCGTCCAACTCGCGCAGCCACCCGGCGAGGTCGCTGACCTGCATCGCACAGGCGTCCGCGATGTTGATGCCCTTGATCCGGGACGACCGGGCCGCCTCAGCCAGCCGGGTCCCGTCGCAGTCCGGGCAGGTCTGAAACGTGACAGCGCGCTCAACGAACGCCCGCACGTGGGGCTGCATGGCATCGGCGTCCTTCGACAGCATCGACTTGCTGATCTTGGGTATCAGGCCTTCGTAAGTCAGGTTGATGCCCTCGACCTGGATCTTGGTGGGCTCCTTGTGCAACAGATCATGCAGTTCGCGCTTTGAATAGTCGCGAATGGGCTTGTCGGGGTCGAAGAACCCGGATCCGATGAAGATCCGGCCGTACCAGCCGTCCATCGAGTAGCCGGGCACCTTGAACGGGCCGGCCCTCAGTGACTTCGAATCGTCATAGAGCTCCGCCAGGTCGACATCCTTGACCTGCCCGGTGCCCTCACAGCGGGGGCACATGCCGCCGACCACGGTGTAGGTCTTCTTCACCGCAACCGCGTCACCGGCACCCTTGGCGACTTTGATCGCCCCCGCACCACTCACCGATGGCACATTGAAAGAGAAGGCCTGCGCTGAACCGATGTGCGGGGTACCCAGTCGGCTGAACAGGATGCGCAGCAGCGCATTGGCGTCGGTCACAGTGCCGACCGTCGAACGCAGATTGGGCGCGAGGCGCTCCTGCCCGACGACGATCGCCGGTGTCAGCCCGTCGAGGGCGTCCACTTCGGGCCGGTCGATCGTCGGCATGAAGCCCTGGACGAACGCGGAGTAGGTCTGGTTGATCATCCGTTGCGACTCGGCGGCTATGGTGTCGAAGACCAGTGAACTCTTGCCTGACCCGGACACCCCGGTGAAGACGGTTAGTCTACGTTTCGGGATTTCGATCGAGACGTCCTTCAGATTGTTGACCCGGGCGCCCTGCACCCGGATCGTGTCGTGGCGGTCGGCTGGGTGACTGGCGGTGGTCATGATGCCTCCTGTAGGTCGGCGGCGAACCCACGAAACGATAGACCCAAGAGCCAACCGCAGCGACCCCCCGGCGTCCACCATCTGCCGTGGCACTGGTGGGTAACGTGGGGCGCATGCTGGTCTTGCTGTCCCCCGCCAAGTCGCTCGACTTCGAGTCCAGACTCGTCACGCGCAAGCATTCACAACCCCGGTTACTGGAACGCTCCACCGAACTGATCGAGGTCATGCGCACCAAGTCGCCAGACCAGGTCGCGTCGCTGATGAAGATCTCCGACGAGTTGGCGGCGCTCAACGCCGCTCGCTACCGCGACTTCGAGACCCCGTTCACGCCAAGAAACGCCCGGCCGGCCGTGTTGGCGTTCGCAGGCGACGTCTACCAGGGCCTGGCCGCCTCTTCTCGCTTCGATGAGCGCGACTTCACCGAGGCGCAGAAGACACTGCGGATCCTGTCCGGGCTTTACGGGGTGCTGCGCCCACTTGATCTGATCCAGCCGTATCGTCTGGAGATGGGTACTCAACTCCATACCGACAAGGGACGCAATCTCTACGACTTCTGGGGCGACCAGGTCACCTGGCTGCTGGCCCAAGACTTGGCCGAATCCCCCAACCCCAACGTGGTGCTCAACTTGGCCTCGCAGGAATACTTCGGCGTGGTCAACCCGAAGCGATTGTCGGCCGAGATCATCTCGCCGCGGTTCGAGGAGATCACGACCGCCGGAAAGCGTCGGATGGTGTCGTTCTTTGCCAAGCGGGCTCGCGGTGAGATGGCTGGCTGGGTGGTCACCAACCGGGTCCGTTCACTGCGTAAACTGCGTGACTTCGACGAGTCGGGTTACCGCTATGACGAGGAGCGCTCCACGAATCGCACACCGGTCTACGTACGCTCGGCCACCGTATGACTCGAACCCGCGCCAACCGGTACGTCGCGCTGGTGACGGGCGCTCGTCCCAGCGTCGAGGTCGAGATCAAGCGCTCCCGGTTCATCGGTTACGCCGCCCGTATCGAGACCGAGGCGGATGCGCGGGAGATTCTCGCCGAGCTACGAGCCGAACACCGGGAGGCCCGACACATCTGCCACGCCTTCGTGCTCGGCGCTGACCGCGACACCCAGCGCTCCAGCGACGATGGGGAACCGGGTGGCACCGCTGGTGCACCGATTCTCAAGGCCATCATCGGA
>JAAYVP010000205.1 GCA_012517115.1 Brooklawnia sp.
GCTGCGACCGCGTTCTCCTTGATCGCCTCGTGGGCCTCCTCGCGACCCACACCCTTACGCACCGCAGCCATCAGCACCTTAGTGGTGGTCAGGAAAGGCAGGTAGCGGTCCAACTCGGCGGCGATCACCATCGGGTATGCCCCGAAGTCGGCCAGCACGGTGAGGAACGTCTCGAACAGCCCATCGAGCGCGAAGAACGCGTCCGGCAACGCTACCCGACGCACCACCGAACAGCTGACGTCGCCCTCGTTCCACTGGTCGCCGGCCAACTCGCCGACCATCGACAGGTAGCCCCGGATCACCACCGACAATCCGTTGACCCGTTCGCAGCTGCGGGTGTTCATCTTGTGCGGCATCGCGGAGCTACCGACCTGGCCCTTCTTGAAGCCTTCGGTGACCAAGTCGTCGCCGGCCATCAGCCGGATGCTGGTTGCCATGTTGGACGGCGCTGCCGCGGTCTGAGCGAGCGCACTGATGACATCCAAGTCGAGCGAGCGCGGGTAGACCTGGCCGGTCGATTCCAGGATGTGGGTGAACCCGAGACCGGACGCGATCCGCCGCTCCAACTCGTCGAGTCTGTCGAAATCGCCACCCAGCAGGTCCAACATGTCCTGGCTGGTACCCATCGGGCCCTTGATGCCGCGCGCCGGGTAGCGTCCGATCAGGTCATCAAGGCGGGCATGCGCCACCAGGAGTTCGTCGGCGCAGGTGGCGAACCGCTTGCCTAGGGTGGTCACCTGGGCGGCCACGTTGTGGCTGCGGCCGACTATCGGCTGGTCGGCGTAGCGGACTGCGAGATCGGCCAGCCGACTGAGCACCGTGACTACCCGGGCCCGGATCAGCTTCAGCGACTCCAGCACCTGCATCTGCTCGACGTTCTCGGTCAGGTCGCGGCTGGTCATGCCCTTGTGAACATGCTCATGGCCGACCAGCCCGTTGAACTCCTCGATTCGGGCCTTGACGTCGTGCCTGGTGATCCGCTCCCGATCTGCGATCGAATCGAGGTCAACGTGGTCGACCACGGCGCGATAGTCGGCAATCACCTGATCTGGGTCGTCGCCGCCAAAGTCGACGCCCAGGTCGCGCTGGGCCTCCAGGACGGCGAGCCACAGTCGGCGCTCGGCGATGATCTTGTTCTCAGCCGACCAGATCCGGCACATTCGTGGCGAGGCGTAGCGGCTGGCCAAGGCGTTCGGGATGCTCATGATTCTCCTTATCAGACGGCCTTGGCGGCGATGTCGGAGCGGTAGAAGCCGTCAACGAAATCGATCTGGGTGACGTGGGCGTAAGCGTTGCGGCGGGCGGCGGCGATGTCCGCTCCGGTGGCTACCACGACTAGGACGCGCCCACCGCTGGCGACCAGTTGGCCTGCGGCGTCCAGCGAAGTGCCGGCCTGAATCACGAAAGCATCCTCGGCATCAGGGGGCAGGACGATGCGGCAGCCCTTCTGCGGCGCCCCAGGATAGCCGCGGGAGGCGAGCACCACACAAACAGCGGCCCGGTCGTCGAACTCCAACTCACCCACGCTGTCGAGGGAGCCGGTCGCCGCCGCGTACAAGACCTGGGCGAGCGGGGTGCGCAGCAGCGGCAGCACCACCTCGGTCTCCGGGTCACCGAACCGGGCGTTGAACTCGACCACCCTGACCCCGCGCGACGTCATCGCCAACCCGACGTAGAGCAACCCACTGAACGGGCTACCGAGTTCAGCCATCCGGGCCAAGGTCGGGTGGACGACCTCGGCCATCACCTGGTCGACCGCTCCGGGCGCGAGCCACGGCAGCGGCGAGTAGGCGCCCATGCCGCCGGTGTTCGGGCCCTGGTCATCGTCGCCGACCCGCTTGAAATCCTGGGCCGGTTGCAGCGGCAGCGCATGGCTGCCGTCAGTGATCACGAACAAGCTCGCCTCTGGCCCGTCGAGGTATTCTTCGACAACGACCTGGTCGGCGCCCCGGCCGTGCTCCAGTGCAGCCGCCCGATCTGAGGTGACCAGTACCCCCTTGCCGGCCGCCAATCCGTCGTGTTTGACAACGTAGGGCGCACCGAACCGGTCGAGAGCGGCCGCCAGTTCGACGTCGTTGTGACAAACCAGGCTGGCTGCGGTCGGGACTCCGGCGTCAGCCATCACCTGCTTGGCGAATGCCTTCGACCCCTCCAGTTGGGCTGCGGCAGCGCTGGGGCCGAAGCAGGCGATGCCCGCAGCTCGAACAGCATCGGCGACGCCCGCCACCAATGGCGCTTCCGGACCGATAACCACCAGATTCGCCCCGATCTCGGACGCCAGCGCGGCGACCGCGTCCGGATCTAGGGGGTCGACGGCATGGTTGGTGGCGAGGGTCGATGTGCCCGGATTGCCGGGGGCCACATGCACCCGGGAAACGGCGGGGTCAGCAGCGATGGCGCGGGCCAGCGAGTGCTCGCGGCCCCCAGCTCCCACCACCAGGACGGTCAACCAAGGATCAACTGGCGCGGTATTCACCTGAGCAGTCTATTGCTCTGTTGTCCAGCACCGCACCGGCGAGCCAGACCCCAGGTCACTGCCCAGGTGGCACGAAACTTGCTTGGAACGCTGCGATGTGAGCGTCGATCTCGGCGTCCGACACCTCCTCGTCACTGACCACCGCGAGCAGCGCGCCGACGGGGAGTTCATCGTCCTCGACGGCAACGATGCGGCGCACCACCCCGGAGACCGGAGATTCCACCTCGCCCTCGATCTTCTCGGTGGCCACATCAAGGGCGGGGGCACCCTCGGTGACAGTGTCGCCGACACCGACCCGCCACCCGGTCACAGTCCCGGTAGTCATCGAAAGACCCCACTTGGGCATGGTGATGTTCTTCAGTTCCGCCATGTCAGACGTTCTCCTTGGTCGAGGCAAGTCGACTGATCGCATCGGCGATGCGTTCAGGGCTGGGTAGGTAGTAGCGCTCCAGCGGCGTCGCAAACGGCACCGGAGTGTGCGGTGGTGTCACGTTGATGATCGGGGCCTTCAGGAAGTTGAAACCCTTCGTGGCCACCAGCGAGGCGACGTCCGCCGCCATGCCGCAGCGCGGACTAGACTCGTCGACGATCACCAGCCGACCGGTCTTCTCGACGCTGCGCAGCACCGCTTCGTCATCGAAGGGCGAAGTGGTGCGAGGGTCGATCAGTTCCACCGAGACGCCGTCCAGCATGCTGATCGCCTGCTGCGCGAAGCCGACCATCTGACCGAGCGCCACCACAGTGACGTCGTCGCCGGCCTGCAGCACATTCGCCACCCCGAACGGCACCGTGTACGACTCCTCCGGAACCTCCCCCTTCATCGGGTACAGCATCTTGTGCTCGCAGAAGATGACCGGATCCCGGTCGCGGATCGCCGAGATCAGCAAACCCTTGGCGTCGTACGGATTGGATGGCAACACCACCTTCAAGCCTGGGATGTGGGTGAAGATCGGATACAGCGCCTGCGAATGCTGGGCGGCCGCGTTCATGCCGGCCCCATACATGGTGCGAATCACCATCGGGGTCTCTGCCTTGCCACCGAACATGTAGCGGAACTTTGCCGCCTGGTTGAAAATCTGATCGAAGCAGACGCCCAGGAAGTCGATGAACATGAGTTCACCGATCGGCTTGAGTCCGGAGGCCGCGGCACCCGCAGCGGTGCCCATGATCGCCGATTCGCTCAGCGGTGTGTCGAGGATCCGGTCGGGGTAGAGCTTCTTGAGGCCTTTGGTCACACCGAGGACGCCACCCCAGGCGTCGTCCTCGCCGGTCGCCGAACCCTCGCCGCCGGCAACATCCTCACCGAACAGCACGACGGTGGGATCGACCGCCATCTCCTGGCGGATCGCCTCGTTGATCGCTTTCTGATACGTGATCTTGCGGGTCATCACTGCACTACCTTCCTCAGTACGAGACGTAGACGTCTTCGAGGGCGGACTCGGGAGCCGGGAACGGCGCCGCCTGTGCCTGCGCGACGGCACGGTCGATGAGTTCGGCGACCTCGGTGTCGATCGCATCCAGTTGCTCGTCGGTCAGCACACCCGCCCGGGTGACGCGGGCGCGGAAATTCTTCAACGGGTCACGGTGCTCGCGGGCGTCCGCCACCTCGTTCGGGGCGCGGTACTTCTGCTGGTCGCCGATGAAGTGCCCGAAGTAGCGGATCGTCTTGCACTCGATCAGCGACGGCCCACCACCGGCGCGGGCCCTGCCAACGGCCTCTGCCGCCGCCTCCCGAACCGCGAAGTAGTCCTGGCCGTCGACGACCACGCCGGGCAGACCGAAGCCGTCGGCACGCTTGGCGACATCGATGCCGGACTGGTGGAAGCTGCTGGCCGTCGACTCGGCGTAACCGTTGTTCTCAACCACGAAGACCACCGGCAGGTTCATGGCGGCAGCGAAGTTAAGGCTCTCCAAGAAGGTGCCCTGGTTCGAGCCGCCGTCACCGGTGAACGAGACACCGACCTGGTCGGTGCCCCGCACCTTGGCCGACAGACCGACCCCGCAAACCAATGGTGGGCCACCGCCAACAATGCCATTGGCGCCCAGCATGCCGGTGGAAAGGTCGGCGATATGCATCGAACCACCCTTGCCCTTGCAGGTGCCGGTGGCCTTGCCGTACAGCTCGGCCATCATCGCCACCACGTCACAGCCCTTCGCGATGGCATGCCCATGGCCACGGTGTGTGCTGGCGATGTAGTCCGCGGGGGTGAGGACATCGCAGACCCCGGTGGCCACCGCCTCCTCACCTGCGTATAGGTGGACGAAGCCGGGCATCTGCCCGGTCTGAAACTCCTTGTAGACGCGCTCCTCGAAGTCACGGATCGTTCGCATGGTCCGATACGCCTGGAGCAGTTCTGCTGCGGGAATCGTCCCGCTCGCGGTGCCAGTCATCAGCTACTCCGTTCGTCGCTGCGGTACCGCGACGATGCAGCACCGCCTGTCGAGCTACGTTAGGCGCTGTCGCGTTGCAGCCGCGTTGCACGCAGCACCCGGCCGACGTCGATGCGCCACGGCCCTTCGGTCAGCCTGACGGTGGCCGGTTCGCCCCGGTAACGTTCGATCTCGCGTTCACCGTCCACCGAGATGGTGCCCGCCACCGGCATCAGGTTCACGGTCTCGCCAACTGCGACCTTGGTCACCTCGGCCACCGGGACATCCACCACCAGTCCGGGTGCGATCGGGACCCGGTGCAACCGACCGTCGCCGATCACCACTCGGGCGCCATGACTGCTGCCGCGTGGCAGGTCGATGACCGATGCCGCAATCGAGCTCAGCCCGATGGCGCACGGATCGGCGAAGCTGACCACCACCTCGTGAATGTGATCGGGGCGCCAGATGGCTCGGGCGCCCGCGAAAGTATCAGAGATGACACCGACGTCGACCAGTGCGGCTTCGGTGCGTCCGCCGCATGTCACCTCGAGCGCCTTCTCCCGGACGCAACCCTGCTCGCGGCTCACTTGGCCGGTGGCCACCCGCCCGGCCGCCAGGCCAGCGACGGTTGCCTCCGTCCAGACCGGGTAGATGTTGTTGGTACCAGTCGACAGCGGCAAGACCGGGACCTCCCCCACCCTGCCGTGGACGAGCCGCTGGGTGCCGTCACCACCAAGAACGCACAAGGCGTCCACCCCAACTTCGACCATCGTGGCCAGCGCGGCGATAGTGTCGCGCGCGTGGTAAGTCGTCGGGAGGTCGAGCCAGGTCACGCGCGGCATTGGTGCAGTCAGACCCTGCACGACCAGCGACCGTGTGATCCGATCGATGGCACGGGAGACGGTGAGGTCGGCTGGCATCATGAGCACCTCGTCCACCCCGGTGGCGCCCAGCCCTGATAACAGCCGCACCGTCATGGCGCCCTTCTCGGAGTTGTCGACGACGGTGGCGGCCGAAATCAGGCGACGGATGTCGTGCCCGGAAGCCGGATTGACGATGATCCCAACTCGTGTCATGACGCATCCTCCCGAGTATCATCACAGCCTGCCGGGGGCAGGGTTGCAGGGACGTCGCACAGGTCAGGCGTACTTGCAGAGCAGTCGGCGGCGGCGCGCCTCCAACTGCTCGCGGGCGATGTCGCAGGCACCGAGTTCACCCAGCAGGCACTCGATAGCGGCCAAGTCCGCGTTGCCGGCCCGCGAGTTGCACCAGGACGCCAAGGCCTGACCGCCACGACCCAGCGCCACCGCCCGCACACTCTGGCGCAACTCGCTGCGGATCATCTCGATCTCCAGCGCTTCGGACCGGGGCAGCAAGTCATCGGAGTACGCGGCGACCGCCGCCGCGTCGCCATTTGCGACCAGGGTCCGGACTAGGTCCACATCGGTGCTGACGTCTTCGGCCAACCGGTATGGCTGGCCGACGATGAGACCCGGCAGCTGGCGCCGGATGCGGTGGATCTCGGCCCGCACAGTCGTCGCCTTGCCGTCGTCGCCGAACAACCGGAAGGCGATCTCATCGCCGGTGAGCCCTTCGGGATGCTCGACGAGCAGCGCAACTATGTCGGCACGCCTAGTGGTCAGCGGCAAACCGAACGCGGTCGGCGGCCCGGGGCCGAGGAGCTGCACGTCGGCAACCGGGGTGGGGTGCAGCCCTGTTGTGCTCGGCCGAGATGCCAGCAGCCGTTCGGCGAGCCGGGCGCCGGCGCGGGCGGCGGCCAGCGCGAGCGACCGGCCTTCTCGAGCCGGACAGGTGAGGTCGATACATGCCAGCACTTGCCCGGTGGTGGGGTCACGAACCACATCGGCGGCGCACAGCCACGGTCGATGTACGAGGACCAGGTGCTCGGAACCATTGATGATGGTCGCGCGTTCGTCATGCAAGGCGGTGCCGATCGCGTTGGTTCCGACATCGAACTCGTTCCAATACGCCCCCTCGACGATCCCGATGCGATCCAGCCGCCTACGCAGCACCGGCGAACCAGCCAGCCACAAGATGACCCCGGAGGCGTCCGAGATGACCACGAGGTGGTTGTCGGCCCAACCATCGCCCGCCATCGCAGCCTTGAGTTCGGCCACGTGCGGCGCCAGCGGGTGCTGACTGCGGGTCTGTTCGAGATACGCGCCGCTTCGGATCACCGGATCGGATCGGTCTTCGGGGACAACGCCGGCATCTAGCGCGCGCTGCCATGATGCCGCGACCTCGGCACGCGGGCCGCGGCGGAAGGTTTGGCTCACTACGGTCATCATCGAATCCGTATCGCTGCGGGTAGCGACATTCTACCCTGCGGGCGTCGCGCCTTTTCCGATGAGCAACCGTTGGCCCCGAAGCCCGCGTTAGTGGGGTTGGCCAGGCAACGACGACTCGGCGAACCCCGCGGCGCCGGTCTCACGCGCGGCGGCCGCGTCCTCGACCTCTTCGCGGCTGAAACCGAGCAGGAAGAGCACCGCGTCCAGGTAGGGCAGATTCAGCGCAGTGTCCGCGGACGCCCGGACAGCCGGCTTGGCGTTGAAGGCCACCCCGAGACCGGCGGCGGTGAGCATGTCAAGGTCGTTGGCGCCGTCACCGACGGCGACGGTTCGCGACAGCGGCAGTCCCTCATCGGCGGCGAACTCCCGCAGTATCTGCGCCTTGGCAGCCCGGTCGACGATCGGGCCCTGGACACGACCGGTGAGCACCCCGTCGACGACCTCCAACGAATTGGCGCGCACATGCCGAATGCCCAACTCCAGGGCCAGCGGGCCGACCACCTCAATGAATCCGCCCGAGACCAGACCCACTGCGAAACCGAGATCCTGCAGTGTGGTCACCAGCGTCCGCGCGCCGGGGGTGAGCCGGATCGCCTGCCGCACCTGCTCGAAAATCGCCGTCGGCAAGCCGCGCAGCGCAGCGACCCGTTGGTGCAGCGACTGGCGGAAGTCGATCTCGCCGCGCATGGCGGCGGCGGTGACCGCGGCCACCTCTGCCTCCCGCCCGGCGTGCGCGGCCAGCAGTTCGATCACCTCGTCACGGATCAGCGTGGAGTCGACGTCCATCACGACCAACCGGCGACCCTGCCGGGCCAACCCGGCTGGCGACACCGCGACGTCGAAACCGGCCTCAGCGGCAGCCCGCGCCAGACCCGGACGCAGGTCTGCCACATCGGCGTGCGAAACCCAGAACTCGATAGAGGTCATCGGCTGCCGGGAAAGCCGGCGGCTGCGGTCGATGTTGCCGCCGTGGTCGGTGATCACCTGGGCCGCCGCGGCCACGTGCCGGGCCAGCAGCGGGCGGCCAAGCAACGTGACCACCACACGTTTGGGACGCGGCGGGTTGTCGCCCAGGCCTTCCGAGATCTGCAATGTCAGCCCGAGTCGGGCGCAGGTGCCGGCGAGCCGGTCGGTCAGCTCTGAGATGTCGTCGGGTAGCGCGCCGCCGAGCAACAGCGCGAGGATCAACTGCTCCCGAACCACCACCTGCTCGAAGTCGAGCACCTCCGCGCCGGCGCGAGCGATCGCGTCCATCAACTGCACCGTCATGCCCGGCCGGTCGGCGCCGGTGATGGTGGCGGCGAGGGTTTGACGGCCGGGCCGCGCTACTGCGGCCTCGCCGCTCATCGTGCCTATCTGGCTGGGCATCTTGGTGGGCTCAGACCAGGTCGTTGATCATGACCGCCTGCTCGCGGCCGGGGCCGACGCCGATTCCGCTGATCCGGCAGCGGATCAGCTCCTCAAGGCGTTTCACGTAGGCTCGACAATTGGCTGGCAGCCGGTCGAAGTCACGGATCTTCGTGATGTCTTCGGTCCAACCTGGCAGGAACTCGAAGATCGGTTTGGCGACCTGAAATTCGGACTGCGTCATCGGGTAGATGTCGCTGCGTTGGCCGTTGATCTCGTAAGCCACACACACCGGGATGCGTTCCCAACCAGACAGCACGTCGAGCTTGGTGAGGAAGACATCGGTGCAACCGTTGACCCGGTTCGCTACCTCCACCACGGGCGCGTCGAACCAGCCGCAACGCCGGGGACGCCCGGTGGTGGCCCCGTACTCGCCGCCGTCCGCGCGCAGCCGTTCGCCGGCGGCGTCGAACAGTTCGGAGGGGAACGGCCCCTCGCCGACGCGGGTGGTGTATGCCTTGGCGACGCCGATCACCCGGTCGATGCGGGTGGGGCCGACGCCGGTGCCAGTGCAGGCGCCGCCCGCGGTCGGGTTGGAGCTCGTGACGTACGGGTAGGTGCCGTGGTCGACATCCAGATGGTGCGCCTGGGCGCCCTCGAAGAGGACGACCTTGCCGGCGTCCAATTCGTCGTTGAGCAGCCGGGCTGCGTCGACGATGTACGGCCGGATGCGCTCGGCATGGGCAAGTAGTTGCTCGGTCACGATGTCGGCGTCGATCTCGCGACGGTTGTAGATCTTCACCAGAGTCTGATTCTTCATGTCCAGCGAAGCAACGACCTTGTCGTGCAGCAGGTCAGCGTCCAGCAAGTCGGAAACCCTGATGCCGACTCGATTCACCTTGTCCGAGTAGGTCGGGCCAATACCGCGTCCGGTGGTGCCGATGCGCTTGCGGCCCGCGAAACGTTCGGTGACCTTGTCCAGAGTCTGGTGATAGGACGTGATGAGATGCGCGTTGGCGCTGATCAGCGGATGATCTACGACCTCGCCGCGGGCGGCCAGCCCATCCAACTCGTGGTAAAGCACATCAAGATCGACCACAACCCCGTTACCGATGACGGTGGTGGCGTTGCGGTTGAGGATACCTGCGGGTAGCAGGTGCATGATGAACTTCTCGCCACCCACCACGACGGTGTGACCTGCGTTGTTGCCGCCGGAGTAGCGCACCACCAGGTCGACATGCTCGCCCAGCGCGTCCACCGCCTTGCCCTTGCCCTCGTCACCCCACTGGGTTCCCAACACGATGATGCCCGGCATGCTCAGCCCTTCGTCAAGGCCCCGGGCGACGCCGCCCGGAACACAACGGAAGCCCCCTGCACGGCGACCGCAGCAAGAGGCTCTTGCCAAGCCACTGTAACGCGGCAAGTGTTGGCCCGGCCAGGCTTCTCGTCATCCGGCGTGGTCGGCCACCCGGCCGGGCGGCTTTGCGGTGGCTGGTAGACAGGGGACATGTTGATTGAAGTCTGGACCGACGTGGTCTGCCCGTTCTGCTACATCGGCAAGCGCGAGCTCGCCTCCGCGCTGGAGGATTTCGCGTACGCCGATGAGGTGCAGGTGGTCTTCAAGTCCTTCGAGCTTGACCCGTCCGCCGCCAGCGAAGGCGAGGACGTCACCGAACACATGATGCGCAAGTACAGCCTGAGTTCAGCCCAGGTCGCCGCTCAGAACGAACAGCTGGCCGCCCGGGCTGCCGAGGTCGGGCTGACCTTCAACTGGCGTCAGGCGAAGTCGGCCAACACGCTCGACGCCCACCGACTAATCAAGCTGGCCGGGACGCAGGGCCTGGCCGACCAGGCGACCGACCTGCTGATGAAGGCCTACTTTACCGACGGGCTGGTGGTCAGCGACCGTGATGTGCTGATGGCTATCGGCACCCAACTCGGGTTGGATACCGATCGAGTCCGGCAGTTGCTGGAGGGGGTGGAGTTCGCCGAGGAAGCCCACACCGACCAGGCAGAGGCCGTACGCTACGGCATCACCGGGGTGCCGTTCTTCCTCTTCGAGGGCCAGTGGGCGGTCAGCGGCGCCCAACCAGCGGAATTCTTCCTGGAAGCGCTCGAACAGGTATGGGCCGAAACTCACCAAGCGCAGTTCATCACCGTGGGTGAGGAACGGGGCGGCGGCTGCGGGTGCGGCAGCTGCAGTTGCGGCTCGTGAGCTTCGATCGCCCGCGAAACCCTTCGTCGCTAGCGCGGTTGGCCCCCACCCAGCCGCCAAACCGATTCCGATAGCACTTGGTTGGACTTGATCGCGCATCGGTACTGGCCATCACCCACAAGGCGGACTAGCTTCAACGGTTCAGCGGGAGAGTCGAAGGTCCGATTGGTGTAGCGCCTTGCTGGGGCGTCACACAGCTCGTTGACGCTGGAGCGCCCATCGTAGGGTTGCCATGGCCCCACGAACTCAATGGAGTGCGGCTCAGCGCATGAGACCTCTGGCCCTTCGTCGGTGGCAAGACAGAGACTCAGCACCGAAACCGTCTCACCAGCGACGAGTCCTAGGATGTCGGCCGCCGTTGCCCCTGCCCGCGATGCTCTCGCTCCCGGAGACAGCAGGCAACCGGCATCGACCTCGGCGGCCTCGATATCGAATTGTCGCAATCCGGTATCCACGCCCAGCTGGTTGAGCGCTGCAGTTGTCGAGCAGGGTGCGACATCCACGAGCAGCTGTGCCGTTGGTGCCGCGCAGTGAACCGTATTGCCGCCCTCATCGAGGCATACGTCGGCCGGATTCGTGGCTTCGGTAAGTACGGATGATGCTTCGGGCTGGGTGGCGGGCTGACCTGTAGTCACAGTCGGGTTATCCGGCGGATCCTCCGGGTCGATTGTTGTCGCAACGATCAGCGTCACGACAGCTGCGATACCGCCCAGCAGGCTGCCGATTCCGCCGATCTTGACCCAGTCCACGTCCGGGCTACCCTTCAATGACGGCGGACGTGATGAGGCCGAGGGTGTCACCACAACCAGAGTCCTGCACCTGCCGGTACAGCACTTGCACGACGGCGACTCCACTCAGGTCGGCAACCAACTCCGCCGACTCCTTGAACGCGATGATCTCGGTCTGCACCTGGCGACCGTCCACCAACAGCGCCCACTCCAACTGAGCATCAGAGGTGGCGGAAAGCATCGAATGTGCGACGGTGAAACGGATTGTGCCTTGATTCTGCGCGAATCGGAACTCCAAAGGCTGAGACTTCCTGCGGCCGCAACTTGAGCGAGCGGCCAGCGCCTGCTCCGGGCGCGTGCCACCTACGGCTTGGAAGCTACCTTCCTCCCAGCCTTGCGATGCGAAGGCATCGGCCTTGGTCAGGGTGCGGGTGGAGCCCGGGTCGACCATTATGACTTCAGGTCCGGCTGATTGGGGGGCGGGGCTGGCCGAGGTGGCGGGCCTGGTCGGTGAGGTTGATTCGACGGTCGCAGTTGCGGTGACTGTCACGGTGGCTGGCGCGGGGGTCTCGACCTCAGCCGTGGTTGGTTCTCCGCAACCCGTGAGTGCCAGTCCCAGCACCGTCAGACACACCAGTGTACGAATAGGCCAGCCAAACACCATGATCTCCCTCCAACAGCTTCGTTTACCGAGCAGTATGCCCTTCCCCGTTGGTTGACCGGCAGTGGGCCCGGCCTTCAGATGCCCTGTCTCATCCGGGCCCCAGCGAGCCACCTTGACCTTCAATTGGAGACGGTGCGGCCGTAGCTGGGCTCGTGGTTCTTCATCCAGCCGATCGCGCGTGCGGTGACCGGCATCAACGACAACTCAACCAGCACCTTCCAGAGGAAGCCGAAGAAGGCGTAATTTGCCCATTGCGCGACGCTGTCGATGCCGATCGCCTGGGCCGCCACCGTGCAGAAAATGATGGTGTCGACCCCCTCTCCCGCGCCCGTTGATGAGATCAACCGCCGGTAGAGCTTCGACTCCTGGTTACGCCGCTTCCCGGCCCACATGATCAACGAGTTCACGCTCTGCCCGGCGGCATACCCCAACAGGCTGGCCAGCACCACGATCCAGACCGGGCCCAAGGCCACTTCCAGTGCCTGCTGCTTCGCCAATCCGAACTCGTCATCAAAACCGGGCAGCCAGATGATCAGCGCGTACACCAGCACCGCGGAGAGACTGCCCAGGAAGCCGGTGGCGATCGCGCGTTTTGCTGCTGCCGGCCCGTAGACCTCGGTGATCACGTCGCCGAGAATGTAGGCGCCCGGGAACAGGAAGAAGGCGCCATCGGTGATCACCGGTCCGATGACCACGCCCTTGGAAGCACCGATGCTCGACAGAACAACCACCAGCACCATGACGGCCAGCATCGTCGCGAAGTTGCCCGACCCGATGGACGCGTATCTGACCTGGGGGTGTTCATTCACGGGGGCCCAGTTTAGGCCCGACGGCAAACGTCCCCGGATGAGGCCGTGACCAGCTTCTTTCAGTTCTGTCCGGTTCGGCGCCGCCGCCACGACGTCAACCGCGCACATTGGCCATCACCCGACACCAAGAAGGAAGTGTGTCACCCGAGTTGGGCCACGTTTACGCCTCCGGCCCACTGATTCGTGGTTGGTTCTCGTGGCCGAGACCGTGACCAGCTTCTTTCAGTTCTGCCCGGTTCGGCGCCGCCGCCACGACGTCAACCGCGCACATTGGCCATCACCCGACACCAAGAAGGAAACCTGTCACGAAGTGTGTGCGTGACGATCCCGTGCCCCCTGATCGCAGTATCAGAGGTCGGCCTCCTGCATCAGCGCCGGGCGCACCACGATCCTCGTCCAGGAACCCACGTAGATCCGGTCGTGCGGGCCGAGTTCGATCCGTCCCGAGATGGGCTCGGTCGGCAACGGTCGATCGACCTGACCGATGTAGGTGCCGTTGGAGGATCCCAGATCTTCGACGAACCAGCGGATGCCATCAGTGGTCAACACCGCTTGCCGACGACTCACCCCGGTATCCGAGATGCAATCGAGGTCGGGGCGGCCGCTCGCCGAGGTGCGCCCGATGACGATCGTCTGCTTCCGCAGGGATTGGACAAGGGGCTGGCCGGGCGATGGCAGTTGCTCCGGCGCCTGCTGGCTGCGGTACCACTCCGGGTCTATCCAGATCTCCGCTACCCAGCGAGCGGGCCCCTGCTTCGCAGGCGCTACCGGTCCGGTGCCGGTCAGCGCTGGTTGCCACCTCGGCGGCGCCGACGGTTGCCGAGCTGGCTCTGGGTGGAACGAATGGGCCGGAGGTTGTGGCACTGTCCCCCGTGGACGGGGCTGGGACCCGTACTGCTGCGGCATCTCCATCGGCTGCAGATCGTCGGGATTAGGGAGATCGCGCTCAGGTTCCCCCAGCGAAAGCAGAGCCGCGGGCGCCGGCGGGGGTGCAGCCCGCTGCTGCGGCGCCGGCTCCGCGACCAATGGGTTGTCGGCCGCCGCGCGGGTCGGCACCTCACTCAGCTCGAAGGTCGTGACCGGGGACGCAGGCAGGGCTTGGGCCGGCTCGGACTGCGACTCCAACTGAGGTTCGACGCCTCCGGGTTGCGGCTCCCCCACCAACTCGGCCACCGCCTGTCTGGGGGCCGGATCCGGTCCGGCTTGGGCGGCGGGTGGCTCTGCTGCCACCTCGCCCCCGCCGCGCGCCATGCTGCGCGGCAGCGAGCCGGTCAGGAAATCGTAGCCGCAGGTCTCACAGAAGAACGCGTCTGCCGCAGCGGCCGAGCCACAAACGGGGCAGGTCTGCGCGCTAGGCGCGGGCCGCGACTCCGTCGGCACCTGTCGGGCCGCGCTGGGTGGCAATCCCGAAGACCCCGACGGTTGCGACGACGCCAGGTTCGGCCCGGATTGTTCACCGGCCAGCGGCTGCGTCATCGGCGTGCCGCAAATCGAGCAGTAGTCGCTGGTCGAACTCTCATGCCCCTGCGGACACCGCGTCATACCTCACTCCTCTGGCTGCTCGGCGCCCGGCTGGCGGGTTCTGGTCGTTTTGGTGGACGCAGTGTCCAGCGCCATCTCGTCGGCCTTGCTGACGTTGCGCTTGAGTCGCACAGTCCCGGAACCGGGATCGACGACATCCACCACCTTGCGGAGCTTCGCAGTCGCCTCCCGGTTGCCCGTCTCGGTGGCCAACTGCACCGCGCGGCCCAGCTTGCTGGTTGCCGTTGACAGGTCGCCGGACTGTTTGGCGGCTAGGCCCTCCTGGATGGCGGCGGCTAGTTCGGTCTGCCCGGTGTAGTGCGCGACTTCGTTGTTGATCTGGGCGGTCAGGTTGTCGTCGTTCGACCAGACGGCCTTGACCATGCCCTGAGTACGTGGCTGGTCGGCCACCACGAGCTGCACGCGGGCGGCCAACTGCTCCTGTCCCACCGCCTTGGCCGGCAAGCGGACCGATACGTGGTAGTCGCGCTCCTCGTCTCCCCATGCTCCGGTCGGGAAATCTGCGGTCAACGGGTTCACCGGCTGCCCCTGATTGGTCAAGTCCTCAACGGTGGGCGAGACCTGCCGGACGAAGAGCAGCTGCGCGCCCTGCGGAACCCAGACCCGTAGGTTCGCCGACGAGACTCCTCGGTTCATGGCGGTCTGCATAATCCTCGCGAACTCGGCGGCCATCATCGACGGCTCCGGGATGATGTCGAGGGTGCCCATCAGCGCACGCGAAATCTTTCGCACCTCACTGACCACCCAATAGGTTCCGACGCCCCGGCAGTCGCACTGGAACTGGCCGATACAGGCGCGGATCGCGGCGTCCAACTGCTCAGGGGTCTCGTGCTCATCGGCGCCGTCGGTCAGCAGCAGCGCGTGCTTCTGCGCCAGCCGACCCCCCATCGAGTTGAACAGGGCGAGTGCCAGAGCCAGCCAGCGTCCGATAGCGGTGCCACCGTCGGCCACTAGTCGGCTGATGGCGTCCTTCGCCTCACGCCGGGTACGGGGCGTCATCTGCACCATGCCGGGCCCCGACTGGACGATCGGATAGGCGAGATAGGCCTCGTGAGTGCCAGAGACCACCGCGAAATAGGTGCCGTCCAGGATGTTGTCCAAGGCCACCATGGCTGCCTGTCGGGCCGCCATCATCGAACGCTGTCCCATCGAGCCAGAACAGTCGATGATGATGATCTCGCCAGCTGCCCCGTCCGAACCTGCCGCCCCCGCGTCCTGCACCCCGATCCGCACGATCGCGTTGACGTCGGTCCCACCGTCGGGCAGGTGCTCGTTCTGGTACACCTCGGTGGAGAAGAGTGCCACGAGGGTTCTTCCTTTCGTTCTCAGCGTCGGGGCAGATCCGCCCCAGCCAGATTAGCCTGTCGGATTTGGACCGCCGCTGGCCACCGGGCGAGTCCGGGCGGTGGGGATATCGATCTCGTATCCGAGCGGTTCGGGCGGGCCCAGCGGCGTCGCATCAGCGGAACGGTCGACGCGAGCCAAGGCCACGGTAATGTTGTCGTGCCCACCCTGCTCGTTGGCCCAGCCGACTAGCGCCCTTGCCAGCCGCAGCGGGTCGGCGTCCACTCCGCTGAAGTGGCTGACCAGTCGGCTCATCAACGCCGGGTCGGAGGCATAGTTCCACAACCCATCAGAACAGACCAGCAGCCAGCCCGGGCCCTCTGCCAGGGCGCCGGCCACGTTCGGGTCGATCTCGGGGGCGTCGCGTCCCAGCCACTTGGTGATGACGTGGCCATGGATTCCGGTCTCGGCGGCTTCGCGTTCCATGCCGGCACGGATCTGCTCCTGGGCCACCGAGTCATCGGTGCTGAGCAGCAAGGCTGCGCCATCGTCGGGCAGCCAATAGACTCGGCTGTCGCCCAACGTGGCAGCCAGCAGGCGACGCCCAGACACCAGCCCCATCGCCAGCGTGCAGGACGCTGGGCTGGCCTCGAATAGGTCGGAGTTGTCAAGCACCGCCGCATTTGCTACCTGCGCGGCATCGGTCAGCAGCCTGCGGGTGACCGAACCGGGCTCGAGAGCAGCCAAGTCCCAGTTCCAATCGGCTCGGGACGCCAGGTAACCGACCGCGGCCCGGGCCGCCGCAAGCGAAGCCACGTCGGAGTCGGCAGACATCGAAACGCCGTCGCAGACCACGAGCACGGCGCGGCCTCCGATGTCGGGGGTGCTGTCGAGAGCCAGGGCGTCCTCATTACGTGGATGTCGGATGCCTCGATCGCAGACCCCGGCGACCCAGTTGGCGGGGCTCTCCTCAAAATGCTCCCGGACGCTGGGCGCCTTCGCGCCGCACGTCTCGCAATAGCCGTCGAAGTCAATGCTGCCGCCACAACGTGGGCAGCTTTGCACCGTCGGGGTGAAGGTGCGCACCGGGGCGAGATTGGCGGCAGGGCCGGGCGCCTGGGCCCCCGCCACAGGTGCCGCGGCGGCCTCCCGCTCAGCGCGAGCAGCCAGCACCGGGCTGGGCTGCCACTGCTTGGCCTCGGTCGACCCGTACAACCGACGCGCCGTACCAGCCGTGGGCTGTACCCAGCCCGCCGCACGATCGGACGCGGCTGGCGGCTGCGCCCATGTGGTGGACTCGATCGGCGCCGCGGCGGGTTCGGGTACTGGCTGGGAAGTGCTTTGGTCGCTCACAGCAGGCTCCATCTGCGGGTCTGGTCAGCTCGGGTGATGAGGCGCCTGCGGTCCTCGTCGTCGCGCGACCACATGGCCAGGTCGCGGTAGACCTTTTCCAGCTTGGGCCGCAGGTTGCGTTCGGTGGCCGGTTCACCGGCGAACAAGAAGTGCGCGCTCGCCTTGTTCTGTTTCACCAGTTGCAATGCGTTCTCTAGCACCTCCACTTGAAGGTTGGCGGCGCTGATCGGGTCGAGGCTGGCTTCATTAATGGAATCCCAGGCCGAGGCGAGGTCGCTCATGCTGCCGCCGTCGCGCTTCAGCAGCAGCTTCGCGAGCGCCTTTCGGGCATCGGTGTAGCCGCGGCTGGTCGGTGGGATCAGACTGAGCGCCGCCAGCGTGCCCTCCTCGTCACCGCGCGCCAGCCGGATGCGGGCCATCGCGAAAGCCGATGGGGTGACGTAGTTCGCGTCGGTGCTGGCGCAAATAGCGAACAGCTCTTCGGCCAACGCTGGCTGCTCGCCCCGCTCGCAGACCACCGCGAGAGCGAACTTCGGCGCCAGCTCACCGGGCACCTGGCCGTAGACGGTGTTGAAGGGCGCCTGGCCCTCATGCCAGGCGTGGGCCTGCACCGCCGCCAACCCCTGCATCCAGATCGCCCGCCAATCCCAAGGGTCGGCCTTGAGCAATTCCCGGATCACCTGCGCGGCCGTCCTCCGGTCGCCGACCTCGAGCGCCAACTCGATCTGGGCCAGCATAACCGCGGCGCTCCGCTCAGGTGCCCGAGTCAGGGCGGCCATTCGTTGACGGGGATCGTCGAGCGTCAGCGAGCCTAGCCAGCCGGACATCGGGTCGGTGGGGTCGGGCATCAGCCGCGGCAGCTGCGTCCAGTCCAGCCCTTCGCCGGCCGTCATGGGCGGGCTGAACAGGGTGGACTGGTAGGAAGCGGTGGCAGCGGTCGAAGAACTCCGGGCGACCACCTCACGCATCACCCCCATCGCCTGGACGCGCAGGCCTTCGGCGGTCTGGAAGCGATCCTGGGGAGCCGGCGCACAAGCTCGACGCACCAGCCGGTAGAACGAGTCGTGCTCGGCGAACAACGGCATCTTGCTCAACGGGGGCAGCGAATCAACATACTCGCTCTGGTAGCCACGAAACTCCGTCGACATCACCATCAAGGCGCGTCCGATGGTGTAGATATCGCTGGCCACGGACGGGCCGAGTTCGGCCACCTCGGGTGCCTGGTACCCCACGGTGCCGAAGATGGGGGAGGTCTCGTCGTTGATCCGGCGCACCGCGCCTAGGTCGATGAGCTTCACTGAGTCACCAACCTGCATAAGATTGTCAGGCTTGAAGTCGCAGTAGAGCAGACCAGAGTCATGTAGATAGGTGAAGGCGGGCAGAACCTCGATGATGTAGGCCAATGCCCAGTCGACCGGTAACGGGTCGTACCTGCCGTCGTTGGCTTCCCTGCGTTGCTTGAGCAACTGAGTGATGGAGCGACCAGGCACGTACTCCATCACTATGTAGCGGGCGTCGTCGTGCTGGACGAAGTTGTAGATCTCGACGATAAGTGGGTGCTCGACGGCGGCCAGGAACTCCTTCTCCGACTTGGCGGCGGCGCTGGCGTCCTCGTCGCCGGCATTCAGCAAGCCCTTTAGCACCACCCAGCGGTCGGAGACGTTGCGGTCGCGAGCGAGGTAGATCCAGCCCATGCCCCCGTAGGCGAGGGCCCCTTGAACCTCGTACTGGCGCGAGATGAGTTCACCTGGCGCGATGGCCGGATGGAAGTTGAATGGGGTTCCGCACTTGGCACAGGTGCCCTCGACCTCACCGGGCTTACCGTCGACACCACGTCCGATCGGTTCACCGCAGTTCGGGCAGTCGCGCCGGTCCTCCGGAACGACTGGGTCGGTCATCATGGCCTTAGCCGGGTCGACGGGCGGTGCAGGCGGCACCGTGGTGATACCGGCACCGATCCGGGTGCGTGGCCGGTGGGCATCCGACCGGACGGGCTGTCGGCCCGAATTGAGGCCGACCAGCGCCGATCCCATCAAGACCGTTCCCAACTCGGCGGCCGTCGCCGTGGTGGACAGCGTGGTGCCGAGCAGTTGCGGTGTGGGTGCTGCCGGCTTGGCGTCC